>DASSUA010000704.1:0-2971 GCA_035707525.1 Pseudonocardiaceae bacterium | reverse complement strand
CGCCAACTTCGACGTCTCCGACGAGGTGATGGCCGAAGTCGGCTAACGGCCGGGACCGCCCAGCGTGTCTACCCCGCCCCGGCCCGGAAGCTGCGTAGGGTTCTCGAACGAATGTTCGTGACGGGTTCCAGGAGGAGCGGGCGGGTGCGGGTGCTCGGCGTCGACCCTGGGCTCACGCGCTGCGGGCTCGGCGTCGTGGACGGGGGCGCCGGCCGGACCGCCCGGTGCGTGGCCGTCGACGTCGTGCGCACGCCGGGAGACGCCGAACTGGCGCAACGGCTGCTCGCCGTCGCCGACGCCGTCGAGGAGTGGCTGGACCGGTACGCGCCCGACGTGGTGGCGGTCGAGCGCGTGTTCAGCCAGCACAATGTGCGCACCGTGATGGGCACCGCGCAGGCCGGTGGAGTCGTGGCACTGGCCGCCGCCCGGCGGCGGCTGCCGGTGGCGTTTCACACCCCGAGCGAGGTCAAGGCCGCCGTAACCGGTTCGGGACGCGCCGACAAGGCGCAGGTCACCGCGATGGTGACCCGGGTGCTGAGCCTGACGACCCGGCCACATCCCGCGGACGCCGCGGATGCGCTGGCGCTTGCCGTGTGCCACCTCTGGCGGGCGCCGATGCTGGAAAAGCTCGCCGAGGCGCGGCAGCGCTCCGGCACGCAGGCCAGGTCACAGCGCGCCCGGCTGGCCGCGGCGGCGCGCAAGGCGAAGGCAGGTACCTGATGATCGCGTCGGTTTCCGGTGAGGTCACCGCGATCGACCTCGACCATGCGGTGGTCGAGGTAGGCGGGGTCGGGCTCGCCGTGCACGCCACCCCGGCGACGCTGGCGACGCTGCGCCGCGGTGAACGGGCGGCACTGGCCACCGCGCTGGTGGTCCGGGAGGATTCGCTGACCCTCTACGGGTTCGCCGACGCCGCCGCCAGGGAGCTGTTCGTGCTGCTCCAGACGGTGTCCGGGGTAGGCCCGCGGCTCGCGCTCGCCACCCTCGCCGTGCTCGAGCCGGAGACCCTGCGCGCCGCGGTCGCCGCCGGCGACACGGCGGTGCTCACCCGGGTTCCGGGAATCGGCCGCAAGGGCGCCGAGCGGCTGGTGATCGAGCTGCGGGACAAGATCGGCGCGGCGCCCCGGCCGGCGGCCGCCGCGGTGTCGGCGCCGGTGGCGGACGGCGACCACGTGCGCAGCCAGGTGACCGAGGCGCTCGTCGGGCTGGGCTTCGCGGCCAGGCAGGCGGAGCAGGCCGTCCAGGCGGTTCTCGATGAGCACGCCTGCGGTGACCGGCCGCCGGACACCAACGGCGGCGCCCGGGCCGACACCGCGGTCGATACCGCGACCGTGCTGCGCAGCGCCCTGTCCAGGCTCGGCCGCAACCGGTGAGCCAGCCGCCGTCGCCGGTCTCGAGCCAGCTCGACCCGGGCGAGCTCGATGTCGAGGCGACGCTGCGCCCGCGGCGTCTCGCCGAGTTCATCGGCCAGCTCAAGGTGCGCGAGCAGCTCGATCTCGTGCTGGAGGGCGCCCGGCGGCGCGGGTCGCCACCGGACCACGTCCTGCTGTCCGGCCCGCCCGGGCTCGGCAAGACGAGCCTGGCCATGATCGTCGGTGCCGAGCTCGGCAGCGCCGTGCGCGTCACCTCCGGTCCGGCGTTGGAGCGGGCCGGCGACCTGGCCGCCATGCTGTCCAACCTCGTCGAGGGCGACGTGCTGTTCATCGACGAGATCCACCGCATCGCCCGCCCGGCCGAGGAGATGCTGTACCTGGCGATGGAGGACTTCCGGGTCGACGTCATCGTCGGCAAGGGCCCGGGGGCCACCAGCATCCCGCTCGACGTCGCCCCGTTCACGCTGGTCGGCGCGACGACCAGGTCGGGCGCGCTGACCGGGCCGCTTCGTGACCGGTTCGGCTTCACCGCCCACATGCAGTTCTACGAGCCCGAGGAGCTGCGAAGGGTGCTGCACCGGTCGGCCGGCATCCTCGGCGTCGACCTGCGCCCCGACGGGGCCGAGGAGATCGCCCGCCGCTCCCGCGGCACGCCGCGGATAGCCAACCGGCTGCTGCGCCGGGTGCGCGACTACGCCGAGGTGCGCGCCGACGGCGCCGTCACCCGGCCGGTCGCCCGGGCCGCCCTCGAGGTCTACGACGTCGACGAGCTGGGCCTCGACCAGCTCGACCGGGCGGTGCTGATCGCCCTGGTCCGCTTGTTCGGCGGCGGCCCGGTCGGCGTGTCTACGCTCGCCGTCGCCGTCGGCGAGGAGCCGGCTACCGTCGAGGAGGTCTGCGAGCCGTACCTGGTTCGCGCCGGTATGCTCGCCAGGACGCCTCGGGGTCGGGTGGCCACGCCGGCCGCCTGGCAGCACCTTGGTATCCAGCAGGGCACCGGCATCCAGCAGGGCGGTATCCAGCAGGGCACCGGTATCCAACTTGGCGGCGGCATCCAGCAGGAGCCCGGTCGGCGGCCACCGCCTAGCCTGTTCGACGGGTAGTCACCGGTTCGTGGCACACTCGCCCGCTGGAAGGTAAGTGTTGTCCCGGGTGCGTCCGGGCTGATCGGAGAACAATGGACGGATCTTTCCTGCTGTTGCTGATGCTCGTGCTGTTCGCGGGGTTCATGTTCATGAACATGCGACGCCAGCGCCGCCAGTACCAGGAGCTGCAGCAGATGCAGAGCTCGCTCGCCGCCGGCGACCGGGTGATGACCACCTCGGGCCTGTACGGCACGGTCGTGGACACGGCGGACAACACGGTCGACCTCGAGCTCGCCCCCGGTGTGCGCACGACGTGGCTGCGCCAAGCGGTCCGGGAGAAGGTCACCGAGCTCGCCGACGAGGCCGACGAGGCCGGTTTGGTCGACGACGTCGTCGAGGACGGCCCCAAGGCCGACGGGCGCTGAACTTTTCTTGGATCGTGGCGTTAGACAGGTAGGCTCGCGATCCGGTTCCCGCTGCTGCCCGTGGTCGGGCGGTAGCGGGCGAACCCGG
>DASSUA010000703.1:0-3271 GCA_035707525.1 Pseudonocardiaceae bacterium | reverse complement strand
GCGCAGAGGTGGCTCACGGTCGTCGAGTCGGAGATCATCAAAGGCGAATGGGCGCCGCCCGAAGCCGGGGCGGTCAACCTGGGGGAGTACGTCACGCGATGGATCGCCGAACGCAGGCTCGCGCCGCGCACCCGTGAGGCGTACGAGGACCTGCACCGGCTCTACATCCGTCCGTACCTGGGCGGCCTCGATCTGGGCTCGGTCAAGCCGCAGACCATCCGGTCCTGGCGCAAGCGGCTGCTCGACGACGGAGTCCCCGAACCACAGGCGGTCAAGGCGTACTGCGTGCTGCGGGCCGTGATGAACACGGCGATCAAAGAAGACGGCATCATCCGGGAGAACCCGTGCCGGATCAAGGGGTACGACCGCTACCACACGCCTGAACGGCCGATCGCCACGGTGGCGCAGGTCTTCGCGCTCGCCGAGGCCCTGCCCGAGCGGTACCGGGCACTGGTCATCTTCGCCGCGCTCAGCGGGCTGCGGTGGGGCGAGCTGGCCGCGCTGCGCCGCTGCGACATCGACCTGGCCGCCGGCACCGTCCGGGTGCCCCGTAAGCTCGCCGCGCTGCGCAACCGCATGGAGTTCGGCCCGCCGAAGTCCGAGGCGGGCAACCGCACCGTCGCGCTACCCGGTTCGGCAATGGCCGCGCTGCGCCCGCACCTGCTGACCTACGTCGAGGCCGACCAGGAAGCGCTCGTCTTCACCGGCCCCAAGGGAGCGATGCTGCGCACCGGCAACTTCCGCCGTTCCGCCAACTGGGCAGCAGCCGTCCGCAAGGCCGGCATGCCAGAAGGATTCACGTTCCACGACCTCCGCCACACCGGGAACCACCTCGCTGCGGCGGCCGGCGCCAGCACCCGCGAGCTGATGCACCGCATGGGCCACTCCAGCATGCGCGCCGCGCTCATCTACCAGCACGCCACGAGCGAGCGGGACCGCGAGATCGCCGACAACATCGACAAGCGCATCACCGGCCAGACCGCCAAGCCGACGAAGCGGCGCAAGCGCGGCGACCCGGACGACGGCCCGGCCGGCGTGCCCGCCCGCGCCGGCTAATGGCCCCGCCCGTGGCCCCGGCCCGGCTAATGGCCCGCTAATGGCCCGAGACGGCAACAGAGATCAACTAAACAGCGGAGAAGATCGCCGAAAACGGCCTGTGAGCTGGGCGGGAGCGGTACGAGCGGCCGAAGGGAATCGAACCCTCACCGTCAGTTTGGAAGACTGAAGCTCTGCCATTGAGCTACGGCCGCGTCGCCTCGGTCGCCCGCGGCGCGGCTCCAGCCTACCGGGGCGGCGGGAGTACCCGCGACGCGCCGCCCCGGCGCCGGACCGCATACACTTCACGACGCCACGGGGTGTGGCGCAGCTTGGTAGCGCACTCGCTTTGGGAGCGAGGGGCCGTGGGTTCAAATCCCGCCACCCCGACAACGCGGCCCGAGACGGCGGCCGTCCCGGCACCCGCTGAGGCGGCGCGCCCGGCAGGCGCCGTATCGAGGCCACGGGCGCCAGGCGGTGGAGCAGGTGCCGGTGGCCCGCCGGGGGCCGTCGCGGCGTCCGGCCTAGACTCGACCCGGCCATAACGCCACGCGCCGGTCACGACCATTATCTCAAGGAGTACGCCCGTGGAGAGCACCGTCGAGACCCTGAGCCCGACCCGGGTGCGGCTCGCCATCGAGGTGCCGTTCGCCGAGCTCGAGCCGAGCCTGAAGAAGGCGTACCGGGAGATCTCGCAGCAGGTCAACGTGCCGGGCTTCCGGCGGGGCAAGGTGCCGGCCACCGTGATCGACCAGCGGGTGGGGCGCAAGACGGTGCTCACCGAGGCGGCTCAGGTGGCGATCCCGGAGCAGATCATCGCCGCGTTCCGCAAGCACGAGGTCAAGTCCCTGGGCCGGCCGGATGTGGAGATCACCGAGCTCGCGGACGGCCAGCCGCTGCGCTTCACGGCCGAGGTCGACGTACGGCCGGAGCTGGTGCTACCCGCGCTGGACACGGTCACGGTGACCGTGGACGAGATCCTGGTCGACGACGAGGAGATCGACAACCAGGTGGCCGGGCTGCGCGAGCGGTTCGCGACGCTGCGTACGGTCGAGCGGGCGGCGCAGGACGGCGACTACGTGCAGATGGACCTCGCCGCCACGGTGGACGGCCAGGAGGTGCCGGGCGGCACCGCGACCAATATCTCGCACCAGGTCGGCGGCCGGCAGCTCCTGCCGGGCCTGGAGGAGGTGCTGGTGGGCATGGCGGCCGGGGAGTCGGTGTCGTTCACCACCCAGCTGGTGGGCGGCGACTTCGCCGGCCGGGACGCGGATGTCGCGGTGACCGTGCGCACCGTCAAGGAGAAGGAGCTGCCCGAGCTGAACGATGACTTCGCGCAGCTCGCCAGCGAGTTTGACACGCTCGAGGAGCTGCGCGGCGACCTGCGGGAGCGGCTGACCCGGGTCAAGCGCGTCGAGCAGCTTTACGGTGCCCGCGACAAGGCTCTGGCGCAGCTGGTCGAGCGCGCCGAGGTGCCGGCGCCCGAGGGCGTGGTACGCGAGGAGGTCGAGCACCGCAAGCAGGCCATGGTCGACGAGCTGGAGCGCATCGGTGCGTCTCTGGAGGACTACCTCAGCGCGGAGGGCAAGACCGAGGCGGAGGTCGATGCCGAGCTGACCGCCGCGGCCGAGGAGGCGGTGAAGATCCAGCTGGTTCTGGACACGCTCGCCGACGCCGAGCGGATCCAGGTCTCCGACGAGGAGTTCGGCCAGGAGGTCGTGCACCGCGCGCAGCGGGTCGGCGTCGCGCCGCAGGCGTACTACGACCAGCTGGTGCGGTCGGGCAACGCGGCCGCGGTCTTCGGTGACGTGCGCCGGGGCAAGGCGCTCTCCGTGGTCATGGAGCGCACCTCGATCATGGACGCCGCGGGTAACCGGCTCAGCCTCGACGACCTCCGGGGTCCGGCCGAGGCTGCCCTCGACGAAGCCGCCGGTCCCGGCGGTGCCCACGACCACGCGCACTGACACCGCCTGCGCTGTCAGCGAACAGCAGCGCGGCGGCGGAAGCGGGGGCCCGGCAACGGGTTAGGGTCGGCGTAGGACGGACAACGGGCGAAGGGCAAGGGCCATGACGGAGCTGCATATTCCACCGGCTGTAGCGCGCGGTGC
This sequence comes from Pseudonocardiaceae bacterium, assembly GCA_035707525.1. GTDB lineage: Bacteria > Actinomycetota > Actinomycetes > Mycobacteriales > Pseudonocardiaceae > DASSUA01. The sequence goes on along the minus strand of DASSUA010000703.1, from coordinate 128 downwards.
CGACCAGGGCGGCAACATCGACGACCGGGTGTACGACCGGCTGCTCAAGGAGCGCATCATCTTCCTCGGCAGCGAGGTGACCGACCAGGTGGCCAACCGCATCTGCGCGCAGCTGCTGCTGCTCGCCG
>DASSUA010000702.1:0-2471 GCA_035707525.1 Pseudonocardiaceae bacterium | reverse complement strand
CCCGGTTGTACCGGCGCGGGCCGACCAGCGGCGCGATCGCCACGGAGAACAGCGCGAACGCCGCGGCGATCGCGAACAGCCCGATGATGGGTACGTACGGCGAGAGTGACATGACCCGTCCCTGCTCCGTCCTTCCCGCTTCCTGCTTCGTCTGCCTTCATCTGCCTGAAGACGTTATTGGTCTTGGCCGGCGCTCATACCGCGGGGGTCATCCTGGTCATCGCGGTGATGATGCGATCCGCCGTGTCGCCACCCCGCGGATCGGTGAGGTTCGCCAGCAGCTTGAAGGCGAACCGCATGAGCAACGGGTGCGGCAGGCCGTGCCGGGTGACCAGGCGCATCACCTGCGGCTGGCCGATCAGCTTCACGAAGACGCCGCCGAGGCGGTAGTACCCGCCGTAGCGCGACTTCAACTCCGCCGGGTAGCGCATCAGAGCCCGCTCGCGCTCGGCGGCCGTCGGTCGGGCCAGCGCCTGGACTACGACCTCCGCGGCCAGTTCGCCGGACTCCATGGCATAGGCGATGCCCTCCCCGTTGAACGGGTTGACCAGGCCGCCGCAGTCGCCGACCAGCAGGACACCGCGGGTGTAGTGCGGCACCCGGTTGAAGCCCATCGGCAACGCCGCGCCCTGCGGCTTGCCGTCGGCGTTGACCGGGTCGTTCATGCCCCACTCGGGCGGGGTGGTGGACAGCCAGTCGCCCAGCATCACCCGGTAGTCCATCTTGCCGAACGCCACCGACGAGTTGAGCACGCCCAAGCCGACGTTGACCCGCCCGTCCCCGAGGCCGAAGATCCAGCCGTACCCGGGCAGGAGCTTGTCCCCGCCCTCGCGGCTGCGCAGCTCCAGCCACGACTCCAGGTAGTCGTCGTCGTGCCGGGCCGGCGAGCGGTAGTACTGCCGGATCGCCACCCCGATCGGCCGGTCGTCGCGCTTGTGCAGGCCCAGCGAGAGCGGGAACCGGCCGGACACCCCGTCCGCCGCGACCACCAACGGGGCCCGGAACGTACCCGGCTGGCCGTCCACGGTCGCCGTGACGCCCACCACCCGGCCCGTCGCCTCGTCCAGCACCGGCGCGGTGACCGTGTGGTTGGTACGCAGCTCCGCCCCGGCCTCCACCGCCTGCCGGGCGAGCAGGTCGTCGAAGTCGAGCCGGGTGCGGGTCAGCCCGTAGCTCGGGTGGCTGGTCAGGTCCGGCCAGTCCAGCTGCAGCCGTACCCCGCCGCCGATAATGCGCAGCCCCTTGTTGCGCAGCCAGCCATCGCCCTCCGCGGTCTTGACGCCCATCTTGACCAGCTGGGTGACTGCCCGGGGGGTGAGCCCGTCGCCGCACACCTTCTCCCGCGGGAACTGCGACTTCTCCAGCATCAGCACGCGCACGCCGTGCCGGGCCAGGTGGTACGCGGTCGCGGAGCCGCCCGGCCCGGCGCCCACGACGATCACGTCGGCGTCATGCTGCGTCAGCGTCACGGCCACCTCCCCCAGGTCCGCCTCTTCCGGCCTCTCAGCCCGCACAGGCTTGCTCGGGATGCTCGTGAAAGTCTTCACAAGCCCCGGCGTGCAGTCTAAGACGACTCAGAGTTCGGCGCCCAATTAGGCCGGCCTAATTGCCGTCCGCCGACCCGGTCTCGTGATCCTGCCTGTGGACAGTGGTGCGGTGACCTGTGGATAACCAGAGAGTCGGTCCGACCACACGGCAGGCTGGTACCTCATGGACAAGGCACGGCTGCAGGCGCTCGCGATCCGGCAGGGCGGGCTCTTCACCCGGGCCCAGGCGCGCGCCTGCGGCTGCTCCGCGTACCAGGTGCGGCGGCGTCTGGTTGCGGGCGAGTGGCACCGTGTGCTCGGCCCGGTCTACTCGGCCCGACCGGTCCAGCTCACCGCGCACCTGAGGGACACGGCCGCCCTGCTGGTGGTGCCCTGGGCCGTGCTCGCCGGTCCCTCCGCCGCCCGCCGCCTCGGCATCCGGGTCCCGGACGCCGGCACGTACCTGTGGATTGGGGACGGCCGGCGGGTCGATCTGCCCGGCGTCACCTATCTGCGCGCACCGCTGTCACCGCGCGACCGGTGGCCGGCCGGCGACACCGTGGTCACCGCGGTTGGCCGGACCGTCTTCGACTGCCTGCTCGCGCTCCCGGAGGCTGACGCGCTGAGGCTGCTGGACGAGGCGCTGCGAGAGCGCTGGATAAGCCTTGGTGAGCTGGCCGCACGAGTACGCGCGCACGCCGGCCGTCCCGGCGCGCCCCGGCTGGTCGCCTTGATGCGACACGTCGCCTCCGGCGCACGCTCGGACGCCGAGCGGCGGGCAGTGGCCCTGCTGCGGGCCGCCCGGATCTCCGGCTGGTCGGCGAACTACCGGATCGAGGACGCCCAGGGCCACCTGGTGGCAGTGGGCGATCTGGTGTTTCCCGCCGCCCGGCTCGTGGTGGAGCTGGACGGGCGTTCGTTCCACGCCACCGCCGACCGTTTCGC
>DASSUA010000701.1:0-5396 GCA_035707525.1 Pseudonocardiaceae bacterium | reverse complement strand
AGGTCCACGGGCAGGGCGAAGGGAGCGGCGTCGATCGCGGCCAGGGCGGTGGCGACGGCCTCGTCGGGGGAGCCGGTGGTTGGAACGGTCACTGCGGCGGGCCACGGTTCGGCGTCGGCGGCCATGGCGGCGGCGATCGCTGGGTCGGCGTCGGAGGTTCCGGTGCCGGCCCTGGCAAGGATGCGCTTGGCGGCTACGTCGGGTGGGGCCACGCAGTGCAGCTCGACGAGGTCGCTGTGGGTGCGGGCGGCGATCTTGGCGGCGGCGTCCCGGTCGGCGGCGCGCGACCAGGATGCGTCGAGCACGACCGATTCCCCGAGAGCCAGCAGTTCGCCGGCGCGGTGGACGAGCTCGTGGTAGCAGCGGGCGGAGTGCTGCGGTGCGTAGATGCCGGCGCGGTAGGCGGCCGCGGCGTGGCGCTCGGGCGGCAGGCCGGCGAGTTCCTTGCGCACGCGGTCGCTCGAGAGCAGGACCGCTCCGAGGCGGTCGGCGAGCCGGCCGGCGAGCGTCGACTTGCCGGTGCCCGGCAGGCCGCCGACGAGCACGAGCCGCACGGCGCCCGCGTGCAGGTGGGCGAGCGCGAGGTCGGTGTAGGCGCGCGCCTCCGCGTGGGCGGTCTGTTCGCCCTGGACGTGCCGCAGGCAGGCGACCTTGGTGCGCACGAACGCCCGGTAGGCGACGTAGTGATGGCGCAGGGAGGGCGGCGCGGGGTCGCCGCTGAACTCGGCGTAGGCGTCCAGGAACGCCGACGCCAGGTCCGGGCGGCCGTGGTGCTCGAGGTCCATGGCGAGGAACGCGGCGTCGTCGAGGCCGTCGAGCCAGCGGAGCAGGTCGTTGAATTCCAGGCAGTCGAGCACGCGCGGACCGTCGTCTAGGCAGAAGACGTCCTGGGCGATCAGGTCACCATGGCCGTCGACGATCCGTCCGTGGGCCTGCCTGCCGGACAGCAGCGGTCCCCGGCCCGCCAGGAACGCGCGCACCAGGCGGCGGACCCGGTCCAGGTCGCCAGCCGGCAAGACGTCTCCGGCGACCCGTTCGACCTGCTCGAAGCTGTCCTCCCAGCGGCCGGAGAGGGCGTCGCGACCGCCCTGCTCGGTGATGGCGGCCGATCGCCGCGCACCGGCGTGGAACGCCGCCAGCAGCCGGGCGAGGGCACGGATCTCGGGGCCGAGCGGCGCCCCGGCGGCGATCAGCGTGGAGAGCCGGCGTTGCGCCGGCATTCGGCGCATTACCACGAGGTGGTCGCACGGGTTGCCGTGCTCGTCGTGGACGTCCGCGATGCCGAGGTAGACGTCGGGGGCGAGGCGGCGGTTCAGGTCGACCTCGCGGCGGCAGGCCTCGAGCCGGCGCTCGCGGGTGCTGAAGTCGAGGAACCCGAGGTCCACCGGCTTCTTGAGTTTGTAGGCGCGGTCGCCCACCAGGAACACGATGCCAATGTGCGTCTCCGACACCTGCGCCAACTGCCGGTCCATGCCTTGAGCGTGGCCCGCCGACGACAGGGCGCAGCAGGGCCGTTCGGTCCGCCGGGGCGGACGCTTCGTCCCTGCCGCGGCTTGACGGCGGACGGCGGCTTGACGGCGGACGGCGGTCATGGCCGGCTTCGGGAGCGGTCGGGCCGGGTGCCGAGCAGCGGCTCGCCGTGGTGGACCCACCAGGCGAGCACGACGACGAGCGCTCCGGCGGCGAGCATCACCGGCTGCAGGAAGAAGAATCGCTGCATGATGGCCCACTGGGCGACGATCCAGCCCGCCTGCAGCGCCCCGGCGGCAAGTGAGGCGGCGTACGCCCACCAGCGCCGGCTCAGCTCGGCGGCGGCCGCGAGCGCCATCGGCGCCGCGACCACCGCGAGCAGGAACACGCCCGGCAGCACCCACGACTCGAACGGGGTGCGCGCCAGCCACTGTGCCGGCATGCCGAGCCCGCCCTGCATCAGCCCGATCCCGCCGTAGACCGCGTTCGCGGCCACGATCAGCTCCAGGGCGATCAGCGACCAGCGGGCGATCCGCCGAGCGGCGACCGCCGGGGTGTCGGGGTGCGTGAGGTCGATCATGACCCAGTCACAGCCCCGTTGAGCTGGCGGCGGTCACGTCGTCCCATTCGTAGCGGAGCTTGTCGACGACGCCGACGACGCCTGGCCTGGTGGCGGTCAGCCTGACGGCGATCTCCGCCTCGCTGCGCCGTTCGAAATGCCCGGTGAGCGTCACGACACCGTCGCAGACCTCGACCCCGACCGCGCTCGGCTCCGCCCACAACGCCCTGGCCAGCACCTCGCGGCCGATGTCCTCGCGGATCTGCTCATCGGTGCGCAGGAACAGCTTCAGCATGTCGCGCCGGGACACCACGCCGGCCAGCCGCCCGTCCGGCCCGACGACGAACAGCCGCCGCACGTGCGCCTGGGCCAGCCGGTGCGCGGCCGCCGACACGGCGGCGCCGGCCTCGACGGTGACCACCGGTGTGGTCATCACCTCCCCAGCGGTCATGCCCATCGCCTTGTGCCAGCGGTGCCGCTGGTCGTGGCCGGCGAACAGGCCCAGCGGTTCCGCCCCGCTGGCGAACTCCTCCTTGGCGAGCAGGTCGGCCTCCGACACGACGCCTATCGGCGTCCCGAACTCGTCGACGACCGGCACCGCGCTGATCCCCCGCTCGGTCAGCAACGCCACGACGTCCTTGAACGGTGTCAGTCTCGAAACGAACACCACATCGGTCGTCATGACCGATTCGACGGTTGGCCCACGCATCAGAATCAACCTCCAGTTTTGTTGTCAGGTACGCAGCCGCCGCAGGTACGGATCAACCGGACGGGCCGGCTGGAGCCGGATCCGGGCGTCCACGGCGACACACGAGGACGCCGTGAGCACGACCGGGTTCAGGTCGGCCTCGGCGATTTCGGGCAGGGCGTCGGCCATGCGCGCGACCCGCAGCAGCACCCCGACCAGCGCGGCCGGGTCGAGGCCACCCTCGCCGAACAGCAGCGGCGAGGCGCGCAGCGACGCGACCATCTCGGTGGCGTCGGCTCTGGTCAGCGGCACCAGCCGGCTGGTGCGGTCGGCGATGAGGTCGGTGTCGACGCCGCCGACGCCGAGCACGACGAGCGGCCCGAACGTCGGGTCGCCGTGCACGCCGACGAGCAGCTCGCGGCCGGGTTCGACCATCGGCTGCACGAGCACGCCGGACAGCGCCGAACCGAACCGCGCGGCCAGCGTCGCGGCCGCGTCCCGCACCTGGGCCGCGTCGCGCAGCCCGAGCAGCACGCCGCCCTTGCGGCTCTTGTGCAGCACGCCGGTGGCGATCGCCTTGACCGCGACCGGGTAGCCGAGCTCGCCGGCGGCCTGGACCGCGGCGTGCGCGTCCGGCGCCGTGATGCCCGAGACGACCGGCAGGCCGAAGCAGCGCAACAGCTCCACGACCCGGTCGGGATCCAGCCAGCCGCCGCCACAGCCGGCGAGGTGGGCGTCGACCAGCGAACGGGCCCGCTCCAGGTCGACGCCGGGCAGGTTCGGGACGTCGCGGGCGGGCCGGGACCGCCACCGGGCGTAGCCGGCGACCGCGGCGATCGCCGAAGCCGCGACCGCCGGGTCGGCAAACGCCGGCACGGTGCTCACCGGCACGGTGCTCACCGGCACGGTGCTCGCCGGCACGGTGCTCGCCGGCATCGAGCCGGTAGATACCGGTTCGACGGTGCTCAGCTGGCCGGCGCGGACGAGCACGACGGGCTTGTGGGCCTCGGCGGCGGTCACCGCGGCGCCGATGCCGGCGGTCGGGTCGGTGATGGCGGTCGGCGCGGCGAGCGCGATCACCGAGTCGATCCCGGGGTCCTCGATCAGCGCCCGCAGGCAGCTGGCGAACGCCTCACCGTCCACGCCGGCGGTCGTGTCCACCGGGTTCGCGGTGCTCGCCGTCGCCGGCAGGAGGTCGCGCAGCCTGGCGACGGTCGCCTCGGCGAGCGGCGGCAGGACGAGGCGGTGGGCGGCGCACGCGTCGGCGGCGAGCACGCCCGCGCCGCCGGCGTTGCTGATCACCCCGACCCGGTTGCCGGCCGGCAACGGCTGCCAGCTCAGCATGGCTATCGCGGCCATCAGCTCGGTCATGCTGTCCACGGCGATCACGCCGGCCTGCCCGAACAGGGCGTCGCGGGTGGCGGCCGGGGTGGCGGCCGCGGCGGTGTGCGAGGCGGCGGCGCGCTGGGCGACCTCGCTGCTGCCGGTGCGGATCGTGAGCACGGGCTTGTGCTGGGCGAGCAGGCGGGCCAACCGGCTGAACTTGCGCGGGTTGCCGAACGACTCCAGGTAGAGCACCGCCATGTCGGTGGCGTCGTCGCGCTGCCACCACAGCAGCAGGTCGTTGCCGGAGACGTCGTACTTGTCGCCCGTCGAGACCAGTGTCGACACGCCGAGGCCGAGCGCGGCGAGCTGGTCGAGCAGCGCGATCGCCATCCCGCCGGACTGGGTGACCACGCCGATCCGCCCGGCCGGCGGCCGGCCACGCGCGAAGGTGGCGGACAGCCGCACGTCGGGCGCGGTGTTGACGACCCCGAGGCAGTTCGGCCCGACCAGCCGCAGGCCGTGGCGGCGCACCGCACCGAGGAGCCCGTCGACCAGCTCCGGCTGGCCGGTCAGCCCCGCGGTGATCACGACGAGGGCCTTGACGCCGCGCCGGCCGCACTCCTGCGCGACCTCCGGGACGGCGTGCGCGGGCACGCACAGCACGGCCAGGTCGATCCCGTCCGGCAGCTCGCTCACCGAGCGCACGGCCGGGATGTCCTCGATGCGGTCGGCGTGCGGGTTGACCGGGTGGCAGCTGCCGGCGAAGCCGGCCTCCACCATGTTGCGCAGCACCGCGTTGCCGACGGCCCGGCGCCGCCGGCTGGCCCCGACGACGGCGACCGAGCCCGGCCGCAGCACCGCGCGCAGGCTGGCCACCTCGGCCCGCCGCTCCCGCTCCTCGACCTCGGCCGGGTAGCCGGCGGCCAGCTCGAGCGCCACCTGGCAGGTCGAGCCGAAGGGGTAGATCGTGACCGGGAAGCCGCTGTCGTGGAAGACCTGCAGCATCGCCGAGTTCTCGGTGAGCACCTCGGCGACGAACCGGTGCACGCCGTGGGCGCGCGCGGCCGAGGCCGCGTGCTCCAGCAGCAGCGTGCCGATCCCGTGCGCCTGCCTGCGGTGCTCGACGACGAGCGCGACCTCGGCCTCGGCGGGGTCCGACAGCACGGCGAAGCTCGCCATGCCGACCAGGTCGTCGCCGATGAAGGCGCCGATCGAGTCGCCCCCGCTCACGATGCGGTCGATCAGCCGCCGCAGCCCCGTGGGGTGCACGGTGAAGAACCGGGTGTACTGGTCGCGCTCGGGAAGCGTGGCGTGCAGCCGGACGGCCCGGTCGACGTCGGCCGGTCCGAGCTG
>DASSUA010000700.1:0-5297 GCA_035707525.1 Pseudonocardiaceae bacterium | reverse complement strand
GTCGACCGTTTCAAGGACGTCAACCGCCAGCACGGCCAGGCCGCCGGCGACCGCGTGCTCAGGGCCGTGGCGAGTGCGGTGCAGGCCGAGCTGCAGGGCGCCGACAACCTGGTGGCCAGGCTCGCCGGCGAGGAGTTCGTGGCGCTGCTGCCCGGCGTCTCCGACCGCGAGCTCGCCGCGGCCGCCGACCGGGTCTGCGAGCGGGTGCGGGCGCTGACGGTCGACGTCGACGGCCAGCTCGGGCCGGCGACCGTGCGCGGGCTCTCGGTGTCGGTCGGTGCGGCGCTCTATCCGGACACGGCGCTCTACCCGGACACGGCGCTCTACCCGGACACGGCGCTCCATCCGGACACGGCGCTCCATCCGGACACCGCGCTCCATCCGGACACGGCCGGCCTGGACGGGCTGCTGCTGACCGCCGACAACGCGCTGTTCTCGGCCAAGGACGCCGGGCGGGACGGCTTCTGCGTGGTGGCCGCGAACGCCACCGGTTGACGGTTGGTCAGACCTGGCGGGCGTTGCGGCGCTTGTCGCGCGCCTCGCCCAGCTCGTCGCGGTGCGAGAGCGACCACTCGGCCAGCGGCCGCAGCGCCGCCAGCAGGGACCGGCCGAGCGGGGTGATCTGGTACCACGTGACCGGGGGGAACTCCGACTCCCGGTGCCTGGAGACGAGCCCGTCGCGCTGCATCCTGGACAGGGTCTGGGACAGCACCTTCTCGCTCAGCGGCCGCTGGTGGGCCACCCAGCCGGCGCGCTGCTCCGCGTCGTTGATGGCGCCCAGCAGAACCGAGTACTGCAGCCGCCGGGGGGCCAGCGCCGCCAGCACGGCCACCGCCCAGCTGCCCGCGAGCAGCTCCATGGCTTCCTCGACGGCTTGGCGGTAGACCGCGCCATTCGAGCCGTTGGAGCCTGTGGAGCCGCTGGACATCCACATACCCCCAGTCGCGCAGGTGCCCACATACTTCCGCGTGGCCCGCCGCGGTCGCACCCAGCCCGGGCCCGACCTGACGCGGGCGTACGCGGCAACCCGCCGGAATCGCGCAAGCCGACGGCGTCAGGTCGGGCGGTTACGGGCCGGGCAGCTGCCGCCGCCGCCCACATCGCCTCGGTACCAGTGGAGAAGATTCCTCGCTCGTTCGGGACGGTTCGCGAGCGCGGGCACCACCTCCGCCCCGGTATCGAGGCGCACCTAAGAGGTACACCCAAGGGGGGTACTTACTTCAAGGTTGGGACCGGCCTACCCGCGGGTCCGGACGGGGTTTAGGTGTCAGCTTTCACCCGTTCGGCCTAAGATCGCAAGCGCTGCGTTCATCAGTAAGACAGTGTCATCAGTAAGACAGTGTCATCAGTAAGACTGCGTCATCAGTAAGACTTGGGGAGTCCAAGCGTGTGCTCGGCCACGTAGTTGAGCACCATCTCGCGGCTGACCGGAGCCACCCGGGACAGCCGCACCGCGGACGCCATCACCGACAGGCCGTACTCACTGGTGAAGGCGTTGCCGCCGTGGGTCTGGATGGCCCGGTCGACGGTGGCGCACGCCACCTCGGCCGCCGCGTACTTGGCCATGTTGGCCGCCTCGCCCGCCGCCAGGTCCTCGCCGGCGTCGTAGAGGGCGGCCGCCTTCTGCGTCATGAGCCGGGCCATCTCCAGGTTGATCGCCGAGTCGGCGAGCGGGTGGGCGATCGCCTGGTGGGCCCCGATCGGCACCTTGAACACCGACCGCCCCTTGGCGTACTCGACCGCCCGTTGCAGCGCGTATCGCGCGGTGCCGCACGAGAACGAGGCCGCCATGATCCGCTCCGGGTTCAGCCCCGCGAACAGCTGCTGCAGGGCCGCGTCCGCGTCGCCGACGAGCGCGTCGCCGGGCAGGCGCACGCCGTCGAGGAACATCGTGAACTGCTTCTCCGGGCTCAGCAGGTCCATCCGGATCAGTTGGGCGGTCAGCCCCGCGGCGCCGGTCGGCACGACGAACAGCGCCGGCTGCAGGCGGCCGGTGCGCGCGTTCTCGGTGCGCGCGACGACGAGCACCGCCTGCGCCTCGTCGACCCCGGAGATGAACACCTTCTGCCCGCTCAGCAGCCATTCGTCGCCGTCGCGGCGGGCGGTCGTGGTGATGCGGTGGGAGTTCGAGCCGGCGTCCGGCTCGGTGATCGCGAACGCCATCTTGGTCGAGCCGTCGGCGAGCCCCGGCAGCCAGCGCTTGCGCTGCTCGTCGGTGCCGAACCGGGCGATGATCGTCCCGCAGATCGCCGGCGAGACGACCATCAGCAGCAGCGGGCAGCCGGCCGCGGCGAGCTCCTCGCAGACCGCGGCGAGGTCGCCGAGGCCGCCCCCGCCGCCGCCGTAGTCCTCGGGCAGGTTCACCCCGAGGTAGCCGAGCTTGCCGGCCTCCTTCCACAGCTCGTCGGTCTTCTCGCCGGACCGGGCCTTGGCCTCGAAGTAGCGGCGGCCGTAGCCGCTGGCGAAGTCGGCGACCGCCCGGCGCAGCTCACGCCGTTCCTGACTCTCCTGGTACCGCACTGCGTTCCTCCTCACCGAGCCGCTGCTCGCCGCCCGTGACGACCGCGAGCACGTTGCCGCCCTCGACCTGCGCGCCCACGCTGACGTTGACCGAGCGGACGACGCCGTCCGCCGGGGCGGCGACGGCGTGCTGCATCTTCATGGCCTCCAGCACGACGAGCGGCTGCCCGGCCCGCACCGGGTCGCCCGGCTCGACGTGCACGGCGGTGACCGTGCCCGGCATCGGGGCCAGCAGCGATCCCTGCGCCGGCCGCCGGTCCTCCTCGGGGAAGCGGTCGATCGGGACGAGCGAGACCGCGCCGAGCGCCGAGTCGACGCACACCAGCCCGGGATAGCCGGAGACGTCGAACACGCGCCGCACGCCGTCGTCGAGCACGACCCGGCCGGCGGTCAGTTCGACGAGCCCGACGTCGAAACCGCTCGCGAGACCGTCGCGGGTCAGGCGGTACTCGACGTCGATGCGGCCGGTGCGGCCCCGGTAGGACTTGCGTTGCGGCTGGGACGCGACGTTGCGCCAGCCCGCGGGCAGCCCGCGCTGGACGCGGGCCGCGTGGCGGTTGGCGGCGGCGTCGGCGAGCGCGGCGGCCAGGGCGGACAGCCGCTCGGCGGGCTCGTCCGCGAGCGGTTCGGCGAGCCCCTCGACACCGTGCCTGTCCAGGAACGAGGTGTCGGTCTCACCGGCCAGGAACGCCGGATGCCCAAGCGTGCGCACGAGCAGGTCGCGGTTGGTCGCCAGCCCGTGGATCCTGGCGCCGGCCAGCGCGGCGGCCAGCCGGCGGGCGGCCTGATCGCGGGTGGGCGCCCAGGCGATCAGCTTGGCCAGCATCGCGTCGTAGTGCACGCCGACGGCGCAACCGTCCTCGATGCCGCTGTCGAGCCGAAGGCCGACGAAGCCAGCACCGTCGAGCCGAAGGCCGACGGTGCCGGGGCCGGTTTCGAACCTGGTGTCGACACCCGGGACGGCAAAGCGGTGCACCGTGCCGCTCTGCGGGCGCCAGCCGTCGGCCGGGTCCTCCGCGTACAGCCTGGCCTCGATCGCGTGCCCGGCCGGCTCCGGCGGCTCGCCGGGCAGCGCCGCGCCCTCGGCGACCGCCAGCTGCAGCGCCACCAGGTCGAGCCCGGTGACGCACTCGGTGACCGGGTGCTCGACCTGCAACCGGGTGTTCATCTCCAGGAAGAAGAAGCGCCCGTCCGGCGCCGCCAGGAACTCGACCGTGCCGGCGCCGGTGTAGCCGATCGCCCGCGCCGCCGCGACCGCCGCCTCGCAAAGCCGCCGCCGCATCGGCTTGCCGACCACCGGCGAGGGCGACTCCTCGATGATCTTCTGGTGGCGCCGCTGGATCGAGCACTCGCGCTCGCCGAGCGCCCAGATCGTGCCGTGCCCGTCCGCGAGCACCTGCACCTCGATGTGCCGCCACGCCTCCAGGTACGGCTCGCCGAACACGGCCGGATCGCCGAACGCCGACGCCGCCTCGGCGCGGGCGCCGGCCAGCGCCGCCTCCAGCTCGGCGAGCGACCGGACCAGCCGCATGCCCCGACCGCCACCGCCGGCCGACGCCTTGAGCAGCACCGGCAGGTCCCCGGCGGTGATCAGCTCCGGGTCGAGCTGATCGAGCACCGGCACCCCGGCCCCGGCCATCAGCTTCTTGGCGGTGATCTTGCTGCCCATCGCCTCGATGGCGTCCGGCGGCGGGCCGACCCACACCAGCCCGGCGCCCGTCACGGCCCTGGCGAACCCGGCGTTCTCGCTCAGGAACCCGTAGCCGGGATGCACGGCGCCGGCACCGGCCGCGGCCGCCGCCGCAACGATGGCCTCGCAACGCTGGTACGTCTCCCCCGGCGCGCTGCCGGGCAACCGGACCGCCGCGTCGGCCTCGGCCACGTGCGGCGCGTGCGAGTCGGCGTCGGAGTACACCGCCACCGTCCCGATCCCCAGCGTGCGGCACGTGCGCATCACCCGCCGGGCGATCTCGCCGCGGTTGGCCACCAGCAGCCGGCCGATCATGGGCGGAAGACGCCGAAGGCCCTGGCGCCTTCGACGGGGGCGTTGTGGATGGTCGAAAGGCAGAGACCGAGCACGGTTCTGGTGTCCCTCGGGTCGATGACGCCGTCGTCGTAGAGGCGGCCGGACAGGAAGAAGGCGAGCGACTCGGCCTCGATCTGGCCCTCCACGGCGGCCCGCATGGCCTGGTCGTCCTCCTCGCGGATCTGCTGGCCGCGCGCGGCGGCCGCCTGCCGGGCGACGATCGAGAGCACGCCGGCGAGCTGGGCCGGTCCCATCACGGCCGACTTGGCCGACGGCCAGGTGAACAGGAAGCGGGGCTCGTAGGCGCGGCCGCACATGCCGTAGTTCCCGGCCCCGTACGACGCCCCGATCATGATCGAGAGGTGCGGGACGCGGCTGTTGGACACCGCGTTGATCATCATCGCGCCGTGCTTGATGATGCCGCCCTGCTCGTAGTCGCGGCCGACCATGTAGCCGGTGGTGTTGTGCAGGAACAGCAGCGGCGTGTCGACCTGGTTGGCCAGCTGGATGAACTGGGTGGCCTTCTGCGACTCCTCGGAGAACAGCACGCCGCGCGCGTTGGCCAGGATGCCGATCGGGTAGCCGTGCACCGAGGCCCAGCCGGTGACCAGCGACGTCCCGTACAGCGGCTTGAACTCGTCGAAGCGCGAGCCGTCCACCACGCGGGCGATCACCTCGCGGGGGTCGAACGGGGTCTTCAGGTCGAACGGGACCAGGCCGAGCAGCTCCTGCGGGTCGTGCACGGGCTCGT
>DASSUA010000699.1:0-8561 GCA_035707525.1 Pseudonocardiaceae bacterium | reverse complement strand
GGTCCGGCATGCGTGTGCCCCCGACCACGCCATGCCGGACCGCCGGTCCCTGATCTCCACGAGTCGGCGTCGTGGCCCCCGACCGACGCCGGCTCGTGGACCCCAACCCCCTCCCCTCCCGCGGGATGGTGCGGTCCCGGGTGCCAGTTTCGGGCACCTCCGAGAACAATCGCCGGCCGGGACCGCACCATCACCCATTCGGGTATCGGCCCGGCTCCCGCGCTCCTGTCGCTCAGCGGTCAATCATTCGCGCCGAACGTGCCCACTCGGTAACCGTCCGCCGTTCAACCGCCCCATCCGCCCTACCAACGCCTCGAGGCTGGTCCCTCTCGCGCCCGCCACCACCGAGCCGGCGGCAGCAGCCTACCCGTGGCACTGTAGCTCAGCGCAACATTTATTGATCAACAACTACCTGAAGTGATCCCCGCAGGTCAGCGCCGTCCCGCCAGCCCTCTTTGCTCTGAGAGCCACCTGGCATCGGCACCCGACCAGCGCCGATGGATGTTGACCTGCGCCGGGCGGCGATGCCAGCCGGCTCTCAGAGCAAAGGGATCAGCGAAGATCACTTCGACTGTCCGGCGTTACCTTCGGTGATCGGCAGATACTTTGAGTAGCGGGCAGGGCGCGGCTCGCGGAGGTGATCGAGGGTCAGCGCGGCAGTGTGCCGTGCCGGAAGGGCTAGCAGGCGCCTGCTACCTGCAGTGTCTGGGTGCTGCTGCGGGTCTGGTCGCCCAGGTCGTCGGTCGCTACGACCCACCATTGGATGGGGCCCTCGCTTGGCGACTGCACCGGGCCGATCGTGCCTTCGTAGCGGTTGCCCGGCCGGGAGCTCATCGCCTGTTGGGTCGAGTCACCGGTGCTCGTCTGCCACACCAGCACGACGTCGACCGAGTCTTCGTCGGTCACGCGGGCAGTGACGCTCGAGGTCTGGCATTCGCTGTTGGAGAAGCTGATGCGCCTGGCGTCGGCGCTCACGCTCGTGATCACCGGCGGTGACGAGGCCGCGGTCGTGGTGGGGGTGCGGACCGCGGGGCTCGCGGACGTGGTGGTCTCGGAGGGCTCGGCCGACGTCGTGCTCGACGACGCGGTGCTGCTTGTCGGGGCGCCGGTCGACATGACGCTGGACACCGCTACCGACGCCGACGGCGACTGGCTCACCGCCGGCGCACCCGCGAGCGGCCGTTCCGGCCGTGCCATGGCGAAGACCAGCCCGCCGATCAACAGCAGCGCCAGCAGCGCGCCGGCCGCCGCGACCGGCCACTGCCGCCCTGACGACCGCTCGGTGACCGGCTCGGGGCCGTATCCCGCGCCGGCGACGGCGGTACCGACCGCCCCTGCGGTCATCCCGAAGCCGGGATCGGTGCCGGGCGGCTCGTGGTCGGAATAGCGCCCCAGCGCCTGGTTCGACGATCGCAGCACGACCCCGTCGAGCACGGGCTCGCGCAGCTCGGGCGGCGCTGGCAGCATCGGCACGCCGGACAGCAGGGCGAGCGGGCTCACCATTCGCCTGCGTCGCTCGCCGCACCGCGCGCAGTGGTCGATGTGCCTGGCGATGCGCTTGCGCAGCACCGGCGTCAGGCTGCCGTCCCAGTCGGCGAGCAATCCGCCCAGCTCGCGGCAGTCGCGGCGCCCCGCGCGACCGACCAGCAACGCGCCGAGCGAGCGCTCGACGTGCTCGCGGACCCGGGCCAGCAGCACGGTGGCATGGTGCGGGTTGACCCCGAGCGCCTCACCGAGCTCCTGACCCTCCAGGCCGTGCCGCAGGTGCAGATCGAGCACCGAGCGGTCGCGCGGGGCCAGCCCACCGGCGGCGTCCCACACGAGCCGGCGCAGCTCCTGCACCTGATAGTCGCTCTGTTCGGGGCCCGACATCCCTTGGGGAGTCATGTCGGCCACGTCGGAGACGAACTCGGTCGGGGTCTCGCGCGAGCGGTGCCGAACCATCGCCAGCGCCTGCGTCCGGCAGATCGCGTACAGCCACGGCCGCAACCGCTCCGGGTCGCGCAGCTGACCGATCTTGGTAGACGCGGTGAGGAAAGCCTCGTGCAGCGCGTCGGCCGATTCGTGCCGGTCGCGCAGTATCGAGTGGCAGTAGTCATGTAGGCGGTCGGCGTACCGGTCGTAGATATCTGCCCAGGCAGCTCTGTCTCCGGTGGCCGCGCGCCTAGCCAACTCGGCGTCGTCCACCGGCAAAGAGTATGGGGAGCCGGAATCGCCCCGGCTCCCGCCAACCCGTTTTGCCATCTCACGGTCGCCGCGTCCGCTGGTGCAACGCCCTGGCCAGCAACAATGCGAATACGCCCGCGCCGATGAGGGTCAGGAAGGCCGCCGTCAGCATGCCGGCGCCCACCCCGGTGTAGGCGAGCGAGCCGTCGCCGGCCGTGGGTGCCTGGGGCGCGCTGCCGCCGCCCCCCGAGCCGTCGGTCCCATCGCTGCCGTCGGCCCCGTCACTGCCGTCGGCCCCGTCGGCCCCGTCACTGCCGTCGGGCACGCCTGGGCCGTCGCTCCCGTCGCCCCCGTCGCCCCCGTCGTTCCCGTCGCTGCCGTCGGTGCCGTCGGTGCCGTCGGTGCCGTCCGGGTCGTCGGTACCGGGCTCGCCCTGGTCGGTCGGCTCGTCGCCGGGCTCCCCGGTCGGGTCACCGCCGCCGCCGTGCGGGCCGCCGCAGTCCTCTTCGGGCCACACCAGGTCGGCGTCGATGACGATCTCCGGCTCGAACGGCGGCTCGGGATCCGGCAGCGGCGCGATCTCGGTGGGGCCGACGAGGTCGGGGTGCGGCGCCGGCAGCACCAGGTCGGTGGGGCCCTCCGTCGGTTCGGGACCGTCCGGCTCCGGGTTGGCCAGGTCGCACGGGACGACTAAGGGGGAGCCGGCCGGCATTTCGTCGTGGGCGCTGGCGGCACCGGCGCCGAGGCCGAGCGCCATGACGAGGGTGGCCATAGCGGTGGCGGTGATGCGAGCGGTGGTGTTCATCGTGGTCGTCCCTTCGGCGTCTGGATCGGTCTCGCGGGTAGGAGCGACGACCACCGCCGCGGGTCACACAAATTTCTTCGGAATTTTCTCCGGACTTCGGTCGGCCAGGCCGCGCCTGACCTACCCGCGGCAGCCGGACGGCAGCGGTGGCAGCGAGGCGTGTTCGCGGTCGGCGAGGGCGTCCAGCACGTCGGTGACCCGGCACGCACCGCCCCTGGCCAAAGCCGCGTCGCGGGCCCGGTCACCGAGGCGGCGGCCGAGTTCGGCATGCAGCCGCGCCCACGCGGCGTGCTCCTGGGCCGGCACCGGAACCGTCAGCCGCTCCCGGATCGCCGTGGCGAGCCCGGCCAGCTCGGCGGCCAGGACGACGTCGGCGCCGAGCAGCACCTCGGCGAGGGCGTCGAGCACGCTCGCCTGCCGCCACCGGTCGCCGAGCGCGCAGTGCACCTTCAGGCTGGCGCGCAGCGCGGCCAGCGCATCGTCGAGACGGCCCTGCCGCAGGGCGACCAGGCCGAGCACGTTGAACGCCCAGGCGATGCCCTCCTCGAACCGCAGCTCCGTGAACCCGTCGAGGGCCTGCGTGGCCAGCCACCCGGCCCGCTCGAGCTCGCCGCGATAGCACGCGACGGCGGCCAGGTGGGTCCGGCAGAACGAGGCGCTGCCCTGGTCACCGAGCCGCACGTAATGCCGCAGCGCGGCATGCAGCGCGTGCCGCGCGCCGTCGAGGTCGCCGGCCAGCCAGCAGGTGAACCCGGCCAGCTGCAGCACGTCGGCGACCGTCGGGCCGCCGCCGGCGCACTGCACGGCGAGCGCCTCGTCGAGGTGGGCGAGGGAGCGGCGGTACTCGCCGCACTCCCTGGCCACCGAGGCCAGCAGCCGCAGCGTGCCCGCGGTCGCGGCCTCATCGCCCGCGCGGCGCTGGGCCAGCAGTGCCCGGCCGGCCCGCTCCCGCGCCTCGCCGTACTCGCCGACGAGCAGGGCGAAGCCGGCTGCCGCGACGAGCGCCCTGCCGACCGTGCGCGGCTGGACGAGCGCCGGACCCGGGGTGGCCAGGGCCTCGTCCAGCCATTGCCGGCCCTCGCTGTAGCGGCCGCGGAGCCGGCAGTACTGGACCAGCGCGACCGCGAGCCGCAGCCGGCGGTCTGGTTCGCCGGCGCAGTAGGCCAGCGCCGCCCGCAGGTTCTCGTGCTCGGCCGCCAGCCTGTCCAGCCAGTGACCCGCGTCCGGGCCGCGCAGGCTGCTGTCGGCCTCCTCGGCCAACGCCAGGTGGTACTCGGCATGCCGGCAGCGCGCCGCGCGCTCGTCCGCCTCGTCGGCGGCCAGCCGCTCGGCCGCCCACCGGCCGATCGTGCGCAGCAGCCGGTAGCGCGCCCCGGCCGGCTGCCGCTCCATCACCACGAGCGACTTGGACACCAGGTCGGCCAGGACGTCCACCGCCGGGCGCTCGTCGGTGGCGCCCCGCCAGACCGCCTCGGCCGCGGGCAGCGTGAAGCCGCCGGTGAACACCGCGAGCCGGCGCAACCGCCAGCGGGCCGGCCCGTCGAGCAGCTCGTAGCTCCAGGCGACGGTGGCATCGAGCGTGCGGTGATGCGGGCGGCCCGTCGGCCCGTCGGCGTGCAGCAGCGTGGGATCGTTGAGCCTGGCGGCGATCTCAGCGACGGTCAGCACGGACGTCCTCGCCGCGGCCAGCTCGATCGCCAGCGGCAGCCCGTCGAGCTTCGCGCACACCTCGGCGAGCGCCGGCGCGTCCTCGTCGCCGAGGTTTCGCACGGCGTCGACGGCCGCGCGGTCCAGGAAGAGCCGGACCGCGTCGTAGCCGCCCACCTGATCGAGACCGGCGCCCGGCGAGACAGGTGGCGTGGCCAGCGGCGGCACCGGCCAGGCGACCTCGCCGAGCACGCCGAGCGTCTGCCGGCTGGTGGCCAGCACCCGCAGACCCGGGCACGAGCGCAGCAGCGTGGCCACCAGCTCCGCGCAGGAGCCGGCGAGGTGCTCGCAGTTGTCCAGCACCAGCAGGCAATGCAGCGGCCGCAGGCACTGCACGAGCGCCGCGAGCGGGCCGCCGGCCGGGTCCTCCGGCACCCCGAGCGCCGCGGCCGCGAGCGCCGGGATCAGCCGCGGGTCCGTCACCGGGGACAGATCGAGGAACCGCACCCCGTCCGGGTGGCGCGCGGCGACCTCGGTGGCGACCGCGATCGCCAGCCTGGTCTTGCCGCAGCCGCCGACTCCGGTCAGCGTGACCAGCCGGCGCCGCCCCAGCAGGTCGGTGAGCTCGGCGATGTCGGACCGGCGGCCGACGAGGTTGGTCACCGGTGCCGGCACGGCACCGCAGGTCGAGGCCGTGATCGCCTCGTGGGCGGCCACTGCCGGGACCGGCACGTGCGGCGGCGCCGAGCCGGCCAGGATCGACGCCTCCAGCTTGCGCAGTCCAGTGCCCGGCTCGACACCCAGCTCGGCGACCAGCCGGTCACGGGCGCGGCGGTAGGCCCGCAGCGCGTCGCCCTGCCGCCCGGCGCCGTGCAGCGCCGTCATCAGCAGCTCCCACAGCCGCTCGCGCAGCGGGTTGCGGCCCACGAGCGCCTCGATCTCACCGATCACGCTGGCGTGCCGGCCCAGCGCGAGCTCGGCGGCGATCAGCTCCTCGCTGGCGTAGAGCTGCACCTCGCGCAGCCGGGTCGCCTCGGCACGCACCCACTCCCCGGCCGGGCAACCGGCCAGCACGTCGCCGCGCCACAGGCCCAGCGCGTTGCGCAGCAGGCTCGCCATGGTGTCCACCGCGCCGGAGACCGCGGCGCTGCGGCTCCTGCTCACCAGCTGCTCGAACCGGTGGACGTCGACGCAGCCGGCCGGCGCGGCGAGCCGGTAACCGGGTGAGCGCGTGGAGACCACGCTCGGCATGCCCGCGGCCGAAAGCCGGCGCCGCAGGTACGCCACGTGCGCCCGCAACGTCTTGTCGGCATTCGCCGGGGGCCGGCCGTCCCAGATTCCCTCGATCAGGGCGTCCCTCGGCACCACCTCGGGCGCCCGCAGCGCCAGCACCGCGGCAACCGTCCGCAGCCGGGGCCCGAGCGGCACCGTTCCGGCCGGGCCGATGACTTCGACCGGACCGAGCAACCGGATGTCGACCGGCGGGTCCACCGCCAAGGCGCCGCTCCTTATGGCCATCGGAATGCGGCAGAACCAACCGATCGTAGGCGTATGGTGATCGTTCGTTCACGGTCGGTTTACGGGCAGCTTGCTGGCGATCGGCGCCGAGAGGCCGATCACGAGGTCCGCCGGGGAGAACCTCGTGATCGGCCGGGGTTGTGCCACGGGATGGGCGTGTATTACCTCGGGGCTACATCGGGATCATGCCCATGAACAGCAGCAGGTTGGGCGTCGGCGGCGCGGGCGGCAGACCGGTGATCACGCCGGGGGTCGCGTTGGCGACGAGCGCCGCGGCGACCTGGTCGGCGTTGTCGCCCGGGAACCGCTGGCGCCACAGCGCGGCCGTGCCGGCCGAGTGCGGGGACGCCATCGACGTGCCGCTGAGGGTGGCGTAGGCGTTGTCAGCGGTGGCCCACGCCGAGTAGATCGCCACGCCGGGCGCGGACAGGTCGACACACGTGCCGAAGTTGGAGAACCCGGCGCGGGCGTCAGTGATGTCGGTCGCACCGAGCGTCGTCGCCCGCGGCGTGCGCGCCGGCGAGAACAGGCACGCGTCGGCGTTGGAGTTGCCGGCGGCGATCGAGTAGTGGACGTTCGCGGCGATCGAGTTGGTGACCGCGTCGTCCAGCGGCTGGAACGCGCCGCCGCCGAGGCTCATGTTGGCCACGCTCGGCCGCGTGTTGACCAGCGCGTCCGCAGTCACCCAGTCGACACCCGCGATGACCTGGGCGAACGTGCCGGAACCGCCGCAGTTGAGCACCCGGACGGCGATCAGGCGGACCTGCTTGGCCAGGCCGACCCTGCTGCCGCCGACGGTGCCTGCGACGTGCGTGCCGTGGCCGTGGCAGTCGTTGCCGTTCTGGCCGTCGCCGATGGTGTCCGTGCCGAACACGGCGCGCCCGCCGAACTCCTGGTGGGTGAACCGGATGCCGGTGTCGATGATGTACGCGCGGATGTGCGGCGCCGTGCCGGGGTAGTGGTACTTCGCGTCGAGCGGCAGCGACCGCTGGTCGACCCGGTCCATGCCCCACGACGGCGGTGACGGCTGCACGAACACGTTGAGGCCGACCGTCTGGTCCTGGGCGACGTAGGCGACCCGCCGGTCCGCGGCCAGCCGCCGGGCGGCCGGCTCGGCCAGCGTCGCCGCGAATCCCTTGAGCGCGGCGGTGTAGGTGAACCGGACGGCGCCGCCGTACTCGGCCGCCAGGCTGTTCGCCGTCGCGGTGATCGTGTCCGCGGAAGCGGTGCCAGCGGTGTCGCGGAGCACAACGACGTAGCTGCCCGGCACCGCCTTCGCGCTGCCGGCGTACATGATCGATCCGGCGGCGGTGGTGGGGCCGCCGTCCGGCACCGCCGAGGACGCCGGCGCGGCGGTCGCCAGACCGACCACCACGGCGGCGAAGCCGGCCGCGACGGCCAGCCACCGCGAGTGCCGCTTGAGCTGTGTGACCATGAAAGGTCCTCCGAACCATCTCGGCGCGCTCCGGGTTGGAAGCTGCGCGCGAGAGTCAGCTCAGCGCAGGGCGGTTGCGGTTTTGTTGGCGTCCGGTTGGCGGGTCGGTGCCGGCTCTCAGGGCTGGCCGGCGATCAGGTCCCGGTACCAGCCGAAGGACGTCTTGGGGGTGCGCCGCATCGTCTCGTAGTCCACGTGCACCAGGCCGAAGCGCTTGGTGTACCCCTCGGCCCACTCGAAGTTGTCCAGCAGCGACCAGACGAAGTAGCCGCGGACGTCGACTCCGGCCGAGATGGCGGCGTGCAGCTCCCGCAGGTGGCCGTCCAGGTAGTCCACGCGCTTCGGGTCGGGCACGGCGCCGGTCTCGTCCGGCTCGTCGTCCCAGCTGCAGCCGTTCTCGGTGATGTAGACCGGCGGCAGCAGGTCGCGATAGCGCCCGGTCAGCTCGACCAGCAGGTCGCGCAGCGCGTGCGGCACGATCGGCCAGCCGAACGACGTCGTCGGGTAGCCCTCGATCGCAACCACCTCGAACGGCAGCTCGCTGCCCTCCTTCGGCCCGGCGAGCCTGGTCGGGTTGTAGTAGTTGACGCCGAGGAAGTCGATCGGCGCGGCGATATCGGGCAGGTCGTCGTCGGTGCCCTCCGGCAGGTTCCGCGCGAAGTCGCCGAGCTGTTCCGGGTAGGCACCGAGCAGCAGCGGGTCGGTGAACAACCGGTTGTGCAGGGCGTCGTAGGTGATCGCGGCGGCGACGTCGGCCGGCTCGCCGGTCGCCGGCCACGCCGGCGAGTAGTTGTTCGTGATGCCGATCTGGCTGGCCGAGCGCGCCCGCAGCGCCTGCACGGCGAGCCCGTGCCCGAGCAGCTGGTGGTGCGCGGCCGGCAGGGCGCCGGCCAGCAGCGCCCGCCCGGGGGCGTGCACGCCGATGCCGTACCCGAGCAGCATGTGGATGACGGGCTCGTTGAGCGTCACCCAGAGCCGGACCCGGTCGCC
>DASSUA010000698.1:0-2163 GCA_035707525.1 Pseudonocardiaceae bacterium | reverse complement strand
GGCCGGGCTGGAAGGCACGATAAGCGGGCTGCTACACGAGGCAGGCTTCGACGAGGTCGCCACCGAGATGCTGCGCTACCCGATGGGCGGCGCCACCAGCGACGGCCAGCGCTGGTACGCGTACATGCTGATGAGCATGAGCGCCGCGAAGGTCGCTATCGTCAACGCCTTCGGGCTGATGGACGAGGCGGAGTACGACCGCCGGTTCGAGCGGCTGGCCGCCGAGCCGGTGCTGCGCCTGTGGGGAGAGGTGCGTTTCCTGGTAACCCTCGCCCGCCGCCGGTGACTACGTTTAGATCACCCGCTCGTTACCGCCGTCGATGGGCACCTGCGCCCCGGTAGTGGCGGCGAACTGGTCGGAGCAGAGCGCCGCCACGGTCTCGCCGACCTGGCGGCTGGTGATCTCGATGCCGAGCAGGTTGCGGCGCTTGTACTCCGCGACGCTCAGTCCATAGTGGGCGGCCCGGGCGGCCAGCAGCTCCTCGGTCCACAGCCCGGTGTCGAACACGGCGTCCGGGTGCACCATGTTGACCCGGATGCCGTCGCCGGCCCACTCCAGCGCGGCGACCCGGGCGAGCTGGGTGACGGCCGCCTTCGACGCGGAGTACGCGGCGGCGCCCGGCCCGGGGGCGTGGACGTTCTTGGAGGCGATCACGACTATTCGGCCGCCGCGCGGTGCCAGCGCCAGCAGCGGATGCACCGTGCCGAACAGGTCCGCGATCGAGTCGGCGTTCACCGCCATGGTCCGGCGCCACGCCTGCGGGTCAAAGTCGCGCAGCGCCCGGGCGCCCGGGAAGATGCCGGCCGCGGCCACGAGCATGTCGACTCCGCCGAAGCGCTCGACACCCGCGCGGAGCGCGTCCCGTACCCCGGCGGGATCGGTGACGTCCACCTGAAGCGCCAGGTAGTCCGGTGCCTCGACGGGGTCGCGGGTGAGATCCAGCCCGATCACCGCGGCGCCCCTGGCGCGCAGCGCCTCGGCACAGGCGCGGCCGATCCCGGAGGCCGAGCCGGTTACGAGGGCCACCTCACCGGTGAACGGGGCACGGGCGCCGGCGCGGCCCAGCTTGGCCTGCTCCAGCTCCCAGTACTCCACGTCGAAGAGGTCGGCCGCGCTGAGCGCCTGGTAGGTGCCGATCGACTCGGCCGTCGCGATCACGTCCATCGTGTGGGCGTAGATGTCCGCCGCGATGTCCGCGTCGACCGCCCGCGGTCCGGCGGTGAGCATGCCGAAGGCCGGGTCCAGCAGCACCCGCGGCGCGGGATCGAGCATGGTCAGGGCGGTGCCTCGGCGGTCCTTGTGCTCGGCGAAGTAGCGCCGGTACTCCTGAGCGTACGCGGCGAGATCCCGGCCCAGCAACGCGACCCGTTTGGTGCGGATGATGTGGTCCGGGGTCAACGGGCCCCGTTGTGCCAGCTCCGGCCGGGCCAGGAACCCCCGCACCCGCGCGTCGTCGTGCCGGCTCACCACCATCGGCCTGCCGGCAAGGTCGGAGATCTCCTTGCGCAGCGCGGCTATCTGGGTTGGGTCGACGGCCGGCCGTGGCTGATCCACCCACTGTGGACGGTGCGGCTCCAGGAAGCGTTCGGCCCGGCCGATCAGCTCGACGTGGCGCTGGTACGCCTCCTGCGTGGTCGCGCCGAAGGTGAACAGCCCGTGATTCAACAGCACCAGCCCGAGCGTGTCGGGTGTCAGCTGCGCCGGAACCGTTTCGGCGCAGAGCTTGGCGAGGTCGAAGCCGGGCATCACGTACGGCACGACCACCACGTCGTCGCCGAGGACCTTGCGGACCATGGCCGCACCATCGGGCTGGTTGGTCAGGGCGATCAGCGCGTCGGCGTGGCTGTGCTGCACGGCCGGGTAGGGCAGCAGTGCGTGCAGCAGGGACTCCACGCTCGGGTCGGGGGCGGCCGCGTCGAGCCGGGCGGCCCGCAGCTCGTTCATCATCTGCGTGTCGGTGAGGCGCTCCAGATCGAGCATGCGGCGCAGGCGATCCATGCGCAGCGCGGTGAAGCCCTGCCGCTCGATGGTCGCCAGGTCCCAGCCGCTGCCCTTGACGTAGAGCACCTCGACCAGGTCACCGAAGACGTCGGGCATGACCGCCTTCACCGAGGTGTTGCCGCCGCCGTGCAGCACCAGCGTCGGCTCGGCGCCGAGCAGCC
>DASSUA010000697.1:0-4230 GCA_035707525.1 Pseudonocardiaceae bacterium | reverse complement strand
ATGGCGAGAACGGCGAGGCCCGGGGCGAGCAGCCGGGCGAGCACGCGGGTGAGCAGTCGGGCGAGCAGGCGGGCCAGCTGGCTAGACCGTTGCAGTTGTCGATCACGCCGGCGGACCAGGCGACCGGGGTGTCGCCGGTGGAGCCGGTGCGGGTGACGGCGACCGAGGGGACGCTGACCGAGGTCGCGATGACCAACCCGGCAAACAAGCTGGTAGCCGGCGAGCTGGGCGGGGACCGCAAGAGCTGGACCTCGGGCGAGCCGCTGGGCTACGGCCGGACGTACAAGATCGTGGTGACCGGCTCTGGGCCCGACGGCGAGGCCACGACGGTGACCTCGTCGTTCACGACGTTGCAGCCGCGGGCGGTGACGTTTGCGTCGATGAACCCGTTGCAGGGTCAGGTGGTGGGGGTCGGCCAGCCGATCGCGGTGTATTTCGACGAGCCGATCGGCAACAAGGAGTTGGCCGAGCAGTCGATCAGCATTTCGACGACGCCGAGGGTCGAGGGGGCGTTCTACTGGTTCTCCGACCGCGAGGTGCACTGGCGGCCGCAGGAGTTTTGGCGCGCCGGTACGCAGGTGGTCGCGGACATCAGGATCTACGGGCGGGACCTGGGCAACGGGGTGTACGGGGAACAGGACCGGCGGATCTCGTTCAGCGTCGGTGACGCGGTGGTGGCGGAGGCCGACGGCGCCTCCCACAAGATGGTGGTCAAGATCAACGGCGTGGTGGCTCGGGAGATGCCGGTGTCGCTGGGCAAGCCGGCGGCGCCGTCGAGCGACGGGGTGCACGTGGTGACGGAGCTGCACCCGAAGAAGCTCATGGACTCGTCTACGTACGGGGTGCCGGTGGACTCGCCGGAGGGTTACCGCACGGAGGTCGAGTGGGCGGTGCGGATCTCCAATGGCGGCGAGTTCGTGCACTCGGCTCCGTGGTCGGTCCGCGATCAGGGCCGCCGCAACGTGAGCCACGGCTGCATCAATGCCTCGCCGGAGAACGCGAAGTGGTTCTTCGACACGGTGAAGAAGGGCGACGTGGTGATCATCCGTAACTCGGGCGGGCCGGTGCTGAAATCGTGGGACGGCTTCGGGGACTGGCAGATCCCGTGGCCGCAGTGGCAGGCCGGCGGCAACCGGTAACGGCTCGGCGCCCGGGGAGTGCCAATTCAGGGAGCGTCGCCACGGCGTATTGGGCTGGGCGGCGTCAATTCGGGAGGCATCGAATTGTTCAACGGGGTCGGCGTCGCGCTCGTGACGATCTTCGACGACCGCGGCGCTGTGGAAGGCGCTGTGGAAGGCGCTGTGGATGTGCCGGCGACGGTCGGCCATGCCAAGCGGCTGGTGGATCTCGGCGTGCGCGCCGTGCTGGTTGCCGGGACGACCGGTGAGGGCGAGCTGCTCGAAGACGCCGAGCGTCTGGAGCTGATCGGTGCGGCGAGTGCCGAGCTGGAGGTGCCGGTGATCGCCGGGGCGAGCGGGACGTGGCCGGGGGCGGCGGCAAGGCGGGTGCGGGCGGCGCTGTCGGCCGGAGCCGACGCGGTGCTGGTGCATCCCGCGCGCGGCGGGGTGGATCTGCACGGATACTTCGCGGCGGTCGCCGAGGCCGCGGGTGGCGCCGGCCGCGTGGTCGGCTATCACAACCCGGAGCCGCTCGGCGTGCCGGGCATCCCGGTCGAGGCGCTGCCGAGCCTGCCGATCGCGGCGCTCAAGGACTCCTCGGGCGATCCGAACCGGCTGCTCGACGAGCTGACCACCTGGAACGGCCGCACCTACGTCGGCTCGTCGGCGGTGCTCTCGCTGGCCGGGCCGCTGGGCGCCACGGGGGCGCTGCTCGCGCTGGCCAATGCCGAGCCGCGGGCGTGCGTGCGGGCCTTCGACGGCGACGCCTCGGCGCAGCGGTCGCTCGCCGACTTGCATCTGGCGGTGCAGCGGGGTGGCCTCGGCACCCTGAAGGAGGCGGTCGCGGCGAGGTTCGGCACTTCGAGCCGCAGCCGCCTTGTGTTGAGCTGACCCGGACCGCTAGCCCGCCCCGCCGAGCACGAGGCGAACCAGTTCGGGGTCCGCGAGTGACGGGAGCACGGCGTCTGCGCCCGCGGCTTGGAGCTCGGTCAGCGAGGCGGCACCGGTGCCCACGCCGATGGCGAGGACACCGTTTGCCCTGGCGCCGGCGATGTCGTTCACCGTGTCTCCGATGACGACCACGTGCCGGGCCGGGATCTCGCCATGTTTACGTGCGGCCCGCTGACGCGCCAGCCGGACCAACGTCGGCCGCTCACCGTCGTCGGAGCCATAGCCGCCGATGGCGAAGTCGATGTGCTCGGCCAGCCCGAACGCTGCCAGCTTGATCTCGGCGGTCCGCCGGATGTTGCCGGTGACCACAGTCTGGACGACGCCGGGCAGGTCGAGGGCGCTCACGGCTTCCAGTGCGCCCGGTAACCGCCGTCCTTTCCTTCTGATCTCGTCCTGCCACGCCCGGGTGGCTGCGGCCAGGGCGTCGTAGAACCGCGGGAGGTGGCTTTCCGGCTCGGGCACGTTGTGCTGCCGCAGCGCCGCGAGGGTGATGTCGTGGTCCGTCCTGCCGGCCATGTTCGGCATGTGCTCGAGCGCCTGGCCGGTGACGGCCTCGAACGCCTCGGCATAGATCATCCGGCTAACGGTGCCGATGTCCACGAGCGTTTTGTCGATGTCCCAGAGGACGAGGTATGGCTCCGTCGATGTAGACAAGCTCCGGTCCTCAACCTGTCGGCTGCTCGGCCAATTGTCGATGTGCAAACGACCTCGCCTAGCCTAGGCCGAGCCGCACTTGGGGAGCTTTCGTTGCACATGTGGCACTGAAGCTCCCCAAGTGCGGCATCTTCATACTCGAAGCGGTGCCGCCGGTCAGCTGGTGTTCCTGCCGGTGGTGGCGGTGGTGGCGGCCGGGTACGGCTGGCGGGCGGCGGCGCTGACGATCGCGGGCGCGGCGCTCGCGGTGATCCCGCTGGTGCTGTGGCTGCTGCGGGACTACCCGGCCGACGTCGGCCTGACCGCCTACGGCGCCCGGCCCGGGGACGAGGCCGCCCGGCCGGCGACCGGCGGCGCGGCGGCCAGGGCGGTGGCCGCGCTCGCCGCGGCGAGCCGGACCCGGACGTTCTGGCTGCTGGCCGGGGGCTTCGCGATCTGCGGGCTGAGCACCAACGGCCTGATCGGCACGCACTTCATCCCCGCCGCGCACGACCACGGCATGGCGGAGACGACCGCGGCCGGGCTGCTCGCGCTGGTCGGCATCTTCGACATCGCCGGCACGATCGTGTCCGGCTGGCTGACCGACCGGGTCGACTCGCGGCTGCTGCTCGCCGGCTACTACTCGCTTCGAGGGCTGTCGCTGCTGGTCCTGCCGCACTTGTTCGCCGAGACGGCGCAGCCGAGCATGCTCGTCTTCATCGTCTTCTACGGGCTGGACTGGGTGGCCACGGTGCCGCCGACCGTGACCCTCTGTCGCGAAATCTTCGGCATGTCCGGGGCCGTCGTTTTCGGCTGGGTCTTCGCTTCGCACCAGGTAGGAGCCGCCATCGCGGCCGTCTCGGCCGGTGCCGTGCGCGATGGCCTCGGCGAATACACGCTGGCCTGGTACGGCGCCGGGGCGTTGTGTGCCATTGCCGCAGGGTTCTCGTTGATGATTGTGCGTGAGCGGCCGCACACGGTCCGCTAGGCCATCCGAAAGGCAGTGAACACGAAGAGTAGTAGTTGTGGCACTTCTGTTTATTGCCTCCTTCGTTGGAAACCACTGCTGACGTGGATGTCAGTGCGGTGCTGTTTGATCGCGACGGCACGCTGGTCGAGGACGTCCCCTACAACGGGGACCCGGCCCGGGTGCGGCTGCGGCCGACCGCGCGCGAGTGCGTCGACCTGCTGAGGCGACACGGGCTGCGCACCGGGGTGGTCACCAACCAGTCCGCGGTCGGGCGGGGGCTGCTGACGTTTGACCAGGTCAACAGCGTGCACGCGCGGGTGGAGGCGCTGCTGGGCCGGTTCGGGACGTGGCAGGTGTGCCCGCACGCTCCGGACGACGGCTGCCCCTGCCGCAAGCCGAAGCCGGGACTGGTGCTGGCGGCCTGCGCCGCGCTGGGGGTTTCCCCGGCACAGACCCTCGTCGTCGGCGACATCGGCGCCGACGTGGCGGCGGCCGAGGCCGCTGGCGCCCGGTCGGTCCTGGTGCCGACGCAGCTGACACGGCCGCAGGAGATCGACG
>DASSUA010000696.1:0-3306 GCA_035707525.1 Pseudonocardiaceae bacterium | reverse complement strand
CCGGGCCAGGGCCAGGCCGGCCGCGGTCAGGCCGGTGCCGGCGGCCGCCGGCGCCAGGTGCCAGGCATCGACGTAGCCGACCGCGAGGTGCACGGCGACCGCCGGGACGAACCCGGCGAGCCCGCCGAGGGCGAGCGTCCACCACACCCATGCCTCGCCCCGGCGCCAGCCCCACGCGCTCAGCAGGGTGATCGCCGTGCCGGCCGCCAGCAGCGTGCCACCGAACCCGGCCCGGTCGTGCGCGATGAACGCCGGCAGCCGCGGGTTTGCCGCGGCCAGCTCCGCCGGCCCGGTTCGCAGGAACACCAGGTCGCTGGCGACGAACACGCCGGTCAGGCCGATCACGGAGATCGCGGCCCCGCCGGCGAGGACGCCGGCGCCGGTGAAGATCAGCAGCAGTTGGCCGGTCAGTGCCCGCCGCCGCTCACGCTCCGGACCCTCCGGTGGCGGGCTCCACGATGGACGGTCCGGCCGGCGCGCGGTGCCGAGCAGGAACATCGGCAACAGCACCACCGCCACCGCCGCGTGCAGCGGCTCCACGTAGCCGAAGCCCACGAAGTACAGCACCGTCGCGAAGCCGATCCAGCCGGCGGCCAGCAATGCCTCCCTCGCCCACGGCCATCCCCGGCGCAGGCCGCCGGCGGCCAGGCCGGTGTACAGCACGCCGGTCGTCACAATCGCGCCGGCCAGGCTGATCCGGTCGTGCCGCAGGAACGGCACCAGCCGGGGGTTGAGCGCGTGCAGGTGGCCGGCGTCCATGCCCAGCAGGTCGCGGTCGTACCACAGCAGCACGGGTCCCAGCGTGATCGCCGCGGCCCCCAGCCCGGCGGCCACCATGCCGAGGCCGACCAGCAGTGCCCACCACCAGCCGGGCCACCGCCGCGGGTCGAGCCCGACCTCGCGCAGCCCCGGCGGCGCGGTGACGGGTGGCGGCGCGGTCGCCTCGCGGACCCGGGCGAACCAGCCGGGGCCGGCCGCGATCAGCACGGCCGGCGTCGCCAGCACCGTTCTCGCCGGGTCGGCCAGGGCGCGGGCGGCGGCCGCGACTGACGGGCCGTCCTGGTACACCACCGCCGGGTCGGCTCCGGTCCGGACCGCGTCGACGTGCGGCGCCAGCGCCCGCGCGACCGCGGCGGCGTCCGGTCCGGCCGCCCGGGCCCACACCCGGACCCGTTGCCGGCCGCCGTGCACCGCCGCCACGACCGCACCCACGTCGGCGGGATACACCGGCGAGATCTCGATCGTCGTCGCGCCCAGCGGCGGCAGCCCCCGCAGCGCGTCGCGGGCCACGCTCGGCGGCACCACGGCCCCGAGCCGGCCGTGCCCCGGACCACGGTGCCCGAACGCCGACGCGATCAGGTCGGCGCCTGCGGGCAGGGCGCCGACCGTACCCAGGATCCGCAGCGCGACACGCTGCGAACGCCGGGCGCCCAGCAGCGCCGCGGCGATCCCGCGCAGCGGCTGGTACGTCCAGTCCGGCACTACGGCCCCGGCTCCGGCCCCGGCACTACGGCTCCGGCTCCGGCTCCGGCGGGCGCCAGCCCAGCACCGGCGCCATCGAGCGCAGGACCAGCCCGGCCGGAACCGCCCGGGTGACCAGGTCACGGGCGCTCGCGGCCACCGGCGAGGAGAGCTGGGCGAGGCGGCCGAGCCTGGCGCTGCGGCGCGCGACCGCCCTCGTCCGCGGCCGGCGGAGCCGGTCGTACCGGGCCAGTGCCGTCTCGAGACCGGCGGCCGCAACGCCGTCGACGCACCCCGCGAGCGTCACCGCGTCCTCGATCGCCTGGCAGGCGCCCTGCCCGAGGAAAGGGTCCATGGCGTGCGCCGAGTCGCCGAGCAGGACGAGCCGCCCGCGCACGTAGCTGCGCAACTCCGGTGCCGCGTAGACGTCGTGGCGCAGCGTCGCCCCGGGCGGCACGGCCGCAAGCAGCCGCGGCACCGGTTCCGGCCAGTCCTCGAACCGGGCGCGCAGGCCGGCGTGTAGGTCTGGTTCCGCGCCGGCGCCGGCCGGCGCCTTCGCGGCCGGCACCGTCGCGGCCGCGAAGCAGTAGAACCGGTCGCCGGGCAGCGCGGTGTACCCGAACCGCTCTCCGCGGCCCCAGATCACCGACCCGGCCGGCCGCAACCCGGGCAGCGGCTCGGTAACCATCCGCCAGGCCGTGTACCCGACGTAGCGCGACGCTTTCGCGCCCGGCCAGTACCGGCTGCGCAGCCCGCTGGCGACGCCGTCGGCCGCGACCACGAGGTCGGCGCGCAGCACGCCGCCCCGGTACTCGACGAGCATCCCGCCGCCGTCCGGTTGGACCGCGCGTACCTCGCTCCCGGGCGCAGCTCGGCGTCCGGCACCGCCTCCATCAGTGTGCGCAGCAGGTCCGCGCGGCGCACGAGCAGCAGCGGAAACCCGTGCCGCCGCGCGATCTCGGCGTTGTCCAGCCGGGTCAGCCAGCGGCCGGTCCGGTCCCGCACCCCGCCCGCGGTCTCCACTGCGGCCACCGCCCGGACTCCGTCCGCCAACCCGAGCGCGGCGAGCGCCCGCACCCCGTTGGGCCACAGTGACAGCCCCGCACCGATCTCGGCGAACCGGCCGGCCCGTTCCAGCACCGTGACCCGCCACCCGCGCCGGTGTAGCCCGACCGCCGCCGCCAGGCCCCCGATCCCCCCACCGACGACGGCGGCCGTCCGCGGACCTCCCCGTTTGAGCACTCGCTCAAGTTACCCGAGATTGAGCAGTCGCTCAACCGGCAACGAGCCCTCAGCGCCGCGCGGGAGCGCCGTTACGGCGCTGTCGGCTCCGGAGGTTCGACGCTTGGGCCGGGCGATCGACACGCGCGGTGCGCAGGTGGCGTGCTGGCCGATCATGTGGCCGGCTGCGCCCGTCCCGGCCAGCCGTCCCCGCATTGGTAGCCGTCGGTAATCACGCCGACACCGACAAGAGGGAAGGGGCGACCGGGCCGGTTCGCGAGCGGCATCATGATCGCCAAAGGGTGTGGCTCTTCTGGCTCTTCTGCTGGGAGCGCCTTACCTGTGGCTCGCTGTGACCTCACCATGGCTACGGGCACCGGCCCTGCGGTGATCATGATGCTGCAACCCAATGCGGGGCGGCGGGGCGTGATGGGCACGGCCGGTCGCGTGGTCGGCCGTCACACGGTTCAAGATCGTTGAAAGTGTGGGCCTACCATGCAGCATGGGCGCGAAAGTGCATGGTGGGCTCACACTTTCGGTGATCTTGAACGGAGTTGGGGCGGGAGCGGCCGCCGGCCGACGGCGCCGCGCCGAATCCCGCACCAGCCGCGACCGTTTACTCAC
>DASSUA010000695.1:0-3134 GCA_035707525.1 Pseudonocardiaceae bacterium | reverse complement strand
CGGCCGACATGCCCGCGGCACACCCGCGCGACCCGGGGTGCGGTGGCGATGGCCGGTTCATCACACCGGGCGTAGCCGCACCGGGTCGACGGCAGATGTGTCCGAGACCAGCCGGGTAGCCAGCCGTGCAGGCAGATCGCGCACTGCAGGCCGTTGCCGTGACATTGACGGGTGCGGCACAGGGCACATTCCACCGGCCGGCAGTCGCCCTGCTGGGCACGGCCGCAGAACCGGCACTGGGGCCAGTCGTAGCGTCGACCGCCGTAGGGTCCGTGCATGGCCCACCGGGCCGGGGTGTGCGGGCCGGGCACCCGCAGCACTGGGGTCTCGGCCGGCACCAGCTGGCTGACCGTTTGTCCGTCACCGCTTTGCGCGGTCAGTTCGTCGCCGGTGCGGGCCAGCACCCTCCAGGCCTGGCCGTGCAGCGGCATGGTGGTCAACGCCAGCGTCCAGCCGCGCACCATGCCGTTGCCGTCGACCTGGTAGGCGGTGCCGGCCTGCGGGCGGATCAGCACGTCCAACGGTCGCAGCAGTCTGGCCGGGACCTGCCGAACCTGGCTCCAGGTGTAGCCATGGTGGCCAATCACAGCGAATTCCAGTCGCCGTCGTGGCGGTACTGGATGTCGGCGGCGCCGACGTCGCTACGGCCGTAGTCGTCCAGCGGCCCGAACATGTCCTGGCTATCCGGGCCCTGCGATGACCAGCAGCGGCCGATGTAGTAGACGTTGCCGTCGCCGTCGCGCAGCCGGAAGAACGCGCCGCTGGTCAACGCGCGCAGGATCTGCTCGTCGGTGGCGGCCGAGGGTCCGCCCACACCAACCCGGCTGGGCAGCCCGAGCCGGGCGTGGTCTTCGTCGTACGGGTTGTCCAAGTCCTGGGTGATGACCCATGCGTAGGCCATAGCAGGCTCCAATCCTTATCTATGCCGGTAAGTGGGTGCGACGGCATGGGTGTGCCGCGTGCTGGGCAGCGCTGTCCGGAGCTGATTCGCGCTGTGGGCGCTTTCGCGGCACGTGGACGCCCACCCGGTTCGCGTCCGGGTCGGGTGGGCAGTGGCTCAGTCCGCCGGCCGTGGTGGTGTAGTCCACCGACACCCAGGCCCCGCCGATGAGCTTGATCGGGGTGCCGCACCGGGCGCATTCGTCCTCGGCGGTGGCGGCGTACGCGTCCCGCTCAGCCCGCCAGCGGCCGGCGTCGACGGCCAGGTCAAGCGAGGCGTACGGCGCCCCCACCGGGCGCAGAATGATGGTCCCGTCCGGGTCGTGTGTGGCGCGGGCCAGACGGGCCGGCGTGCCATGGATGGCGTAGCCGACATACGGCGACCCGCCGATGACGACGAACCAGCCGCGGTCGTCATCGGCCGTCGCCGTCGGTGGGGTTGTGGATTCCATTGCGGTGTCTGCCTTTCCGCACCCCCGCCGGCGGGTACCGCCGGGCCAACCATGCGGGTGCTCCCCGCGTGAGGCGGTGACCAGCGGCCAACGGTCGGCCGCCGGCAGGGGATGCACCTTAGGAAACGGTGGCCGCACCGCACACGCCGGCCGCGGCGATGGTCGGGGTGGTCAGTCGGCAGCTCGGCCAGGACCCGCCGCGCAAAGTCGTGCTCGTCCTGGCCGCTGCGAACGGGCGACCGCCGGGTCGCGTCGGCGGACCAACAGCGGGGGGGTGTTCTGCTGGCAGAGACCGCCAGCCGGTGCGCCGGTGCTCTACGGCAGGACCTCGATGTGGCCCGCGCGACCCGCCGGTGCCCGGGTCGTCAACTTCGACCCCATTGGGGAGGGCCGTGCTCGTCGAGACGACCCGGCGCGCGCGGACCCGCAACGCGCCGAGGACTCAAGGACAGCCACGCCGAGATCACCGGGCCAGCGCAACCGTTCGCCCCGGTCACCGGGCGTCGGTGCCGAGAACCACGAAGACGGTCGGGTCTACCTCCGCGGGGTCCTCGTCGTGTCCGACCTCGACGGAGCCGTCTAGCGGCGCGAACCCTTCCCGGCGGCCCTGGGCATAGACCCACACCTGCAGGTGCGGCGGGCCGCGTGCAGCCGCACGGCCGGATGGTCAACCGGCTCGCCGCGCAGCTCCTGGTTGTGCAGCTAGCGCACCCCGCCCGGCCCAGCCCACCGCGCCAGCACCCGCCGGCAGGTCCGGCAGACCATCGGTTCAGGCTCGGTACCGGTCATGACGTGCCCGCCGAGGTCAGCACCCACCAGCCGTGCTCGCAGGCATCGCTGATGACGCCGGGGACGGCATCAAGGTTCTCGCGCAGGTCGACAGGCAAGTGGGCGGTGGACAGGTCGGCTACCTGGAACCGGACCGGGCGCGGTCGCGCTCGTCGCCGACGAAACCCTCCCACACCGACCAGCTGCCGTCGTGGCGGATGATGGCGTAGCCGGTCTGGCCGGGTCGGCTGCCCAGCTGCCTGAGCGCGGCTAGTTCGGCCTGGTGGGTGGCGCAGTGGTAGGCGAACGCGCCATCCCAGGCGTCCCGGTCGGCGAGCCAGAAGCCCTCCGCGTGCTCGACGGCCTGGCCGGCGTCCCAGATGCCGCGGGTCTTGCCCGGCAGCGCCAGGCCTACCGCGACGCAGCAGATGCTGTCAGCGGCGGCCGCCAGCATGGCGGTGGCGACGCGGACCTGCTCGCCGCTCGGGCGCAACCGCTCGCGCATGTCGATCGCGGCGGCGTGCTGCTCGCTCATTCGGCTGGGCCTCCCTCGACGAGCTCCCACTCGGCACCGGGCCTCGGGCGGGTCCAAACCTGCGATGGACCGTCCGGGCCTTCCCACAGCCGCTTTTCCGTCGCGTCGTCCTCGGCATAGAAATCTGTCGAGATGTCGCGGCCATCCGCCCCGCAGTGCTGCCAAAACGGCTGGCATCCACCGTCGTGCCAGGATGCCGGACACGACTCGTCGTCGGTGCACACGTGAGGCTCCGGAAACGCGACCGGGCAGGCCCGCACGTAGGCGCGCAGGGCGTCAAGTGCCAGATAATCGGCTTCCTCGCCGCCTGACCTTCCGCGCTCGCGGTCGATTTCCGCCAGCAACTCCGGGCGGTCGATGGTGCCGCTGTGCGAGAAGGCCGTGATGGCATGGTCGGACGGGTACGCAGAATGCCACCACGCCGCGATCTGCATGGCCAC
>DASSUA010000694.1:0-3803 GCA_035707525.1 Pseudonocardiaceae bacterium | reverse complement strand
GCACCCGTTGGCGCGCTGTAGCCGGTGGTGCTGTAGCCGGTGGTGCTGTAGCCGGTGGTGGTGCCCCCGATGCCGGAGCCGCCGGGACCGGTCGTGGGCGCGACCTCGAGCACGACCTGCGGCGGGGCCGCGAAGTACTGGGTCTGCACGGTGCGGTAGCTGGCGTTGTCGTAGCTCTCCATGAGCGCCGCGGCCTCCTCGTGCGCGGCGTCCGCGGCGGCCTCGGCCCGCTCCTGGTCCGTGGTCACCCCCGGGATGCTGCTGACGACGCTCTCGAAGAGCCCGCCGGACGGGACCGGTACCGGGGCCGGCATGCCGGTGCGGGTGGTCGCGTACTCGTCGCCGTACGCGCTGCTGCGCCGCCTGCTCTCGCTGGCCAGCTGGTCCGCCTCGTCGGCCCACTGGGCCAGCGGGGTGGAGGCGGTGTACATCTGGTCTGAGGCGACGCCCTCCCAGCTCGCGCCGGCCGCGGCGAGCGCCGCCCGCAGGTCGAGGTCGGCCTGCCGCAGCGCCTCGGCTATCTGCCGGTAGCCGCCCGGCAGGTCGCTGACCCCGGCGACGCCGGCGCCGCCGTTGATCTGCCGGACGATCTCCTCATGCGGGACGTTCCGCCAGTTGATCCCACTCGCACCCATGATCCGCATTCCCCTTACTCAACGTCCCAGCCGCTGCCGAAGGCTGGCCAGGACGGCCTCGGCGAAGGTCACCGCGTTGCGGCAGATCTCGTCCCGCGTTCCGCCCCGCGGGGCGTCGGAGACGTACACGCCCAGGTGTTGGCCGTCGGCCACGTCGATTCCGATCAGGCAGGCGAACGGCTGGTTGACATCGCGCAGTTCGGCCGCCGGGTAGCCGGCGAGGTCGAACCGGCGAACCGTTGCCAGCTGCTCGGGGATGTTGTCGAACCGCTCCATGCCCTCGCTGTGCGCGGCCGAGATCAGGTACCCGCCCTGCGCGCTGGACCGCAGCTGGCAGTCCGGCTGCCCGCGTTCGTCCGTGCCGGCCGTCGGTGCCCCCTGCAGCTCGAAGCGCTGCCGAACCGCCTCGGTGAACAGGTCACACGGCTGCACGCCGGTCAACGGCAGGTCGACCGGCCGGGTGCGCTTGCCGGGTGCGGGCGCGGTGCTCGGCGAGGGCGCAGCAGACGCGGACGCCTGCGGCGACGGCGTGCCGGAGCGCTGACCGCCCGTACATCCGGCTGTAACCGACGTCATCATCGAAACCAGGACCGCCAATCCCGCCGCAACGAGCCGCCGCTCAGATCCCGGCGGAGCCAAACCGGGCACTCTCGGCGTCGTCCGTGAGGCCGTACTGCGTGGCGGTGTCCCGCAGGGCGCGGGCGGCGCTGCGCAGTTCCTCGGCGTAGGCGCGCATGCGGGTGACCAGGCCGGCGTCCCCGAACGCGGTCTCGATGAGCCGGTCGGCGGCGTCGCGGCTGGGCTTGTCCGACCCGGGCGCCCTGGCCACCAGGTGGAAGGCACCGCGGCTGCTGGCGCTGTCGATGTTCGCCGCGATCGCGTCGAACCGGCTGGCGAGGGTGAACACCTGGTCCGGCTCCACCCGGAACGTGGCCTGCCCTGGCCCCATCGATGCGGTTGCCGATGCGATGCCAGCGCCGGCCGCCGCTACAGCTCCGACGACCGCGCCAACTACCGCACCCCCGACCACCTGGAACATGCCGCGCACCCCTTGATCCCGCGTCGTGTGCTTGACATCGGTGGGACGCAATACGCCCGCTACCGGTTCCCTTGTGCAATTCAAGACCTTAGCAGCCCGTCGACGGGCCGCTGGTCCGTTCGGGCAACGGTTGCGAGCCGGGGTCAGGTCTCAGGGAAAAGTCGGGGTCAAACCGTGATGTTCCGGCCTGCCGGGGCGGGCAAACTTGACGGCATGGGAGCAGTGCTCAATCTGGTTGCGGTGTTGGTGGCGCTGGTCGGTCTGCTGGCCGCGCTTGCCCACGACGGGTACCTGGCCATGCTCGGCTCCGCCGCGCGCAAGCGTGCCGGCGGCAGCCCGATCGCGCATTACGTGCGCAGCCGGTACGTGACGGCCGCGGTGACGACGGGGGTGGCGCTGCTCGCCCTGCTCATGGCCAGCAGCGGTGGCGCGTTCGCCGACGTGCTCGCCCTGATCGCCGGCGGCGGCAGCGGCCTGGTCGCCTTCCAGGCCCTGCAGAACACCCGCCAGCGGTACCGCGGCGGCGGCACCGAGCTGCCGCGCTGAGCATGCCCCGGGGGATGCTCCAGGGTGTACTAATGAGCCATTTACGCTGCCAGCCGTGACCACTCCAGCACAGCCGGTCGTGCGCGACGCGCGTCGCGTCCTGGTCGTCACAGCCCATCCCGACGACGTCGACTTCGGCGCGGCCGCCACCGTCGCCTCGTGGACCAAGGCCGGCGTGGAGGTCGCCTACTGCCTTTGCACGTCGGGCGACGCCGGCGGCTACGACGACACCCCGCGCGAGAAGATGCGGGAACTGCGCGAGCGCGAGCAGCGCGCGGCCGCCAGCGCGGTCGGCGTTTCCGACGTGACGTTCCTCGGCTACCCGGACGGTAGGCTCACCGCGTCGATCGAGCTGCGGCGTGACATCTCCAGGCAGATCAGGCGGTTCCGGCCGGACCGGGTGCTGACCCAGTCTCCGGAGATGCTCTGGCAGCGGATCGTGGCCTCCCACCCCGACCACCGGGCGGTGGGCGAGGCCACGGTCGCGGCGGTCTACCCGGACGCCCGCAACCCGTTCGCCCACCCGGAGCTGCTGGCCGAGGAGGGGTTGGCCGCCTGGTCGGTGCCCGAGTTGTGGCTCATGGCGGCGCCGCCGGAGCGGATCAACCACGTCGTCGACGTCACGGACACGTTCGAGACGAAGCTGGCGGCGCTGCGGGCGCACGAGTCGCAGACGGCTCACATGGACGAGCTCGAGGACATGCTTCGCGGCTGGATGGGCCGGGTCGCGAGCAACGCCGGCCTGCCGGCCCCCCGGCTGGCGGAGGCGTTCCAGGTGGTGGATACGGCATAGCGGAGGGATCGATGCGGTCCGACGGCCGAGATGAGCGGGACCAGCCCGATGCGGGGCCCCGCGGTTCCCGGCACGTCCCGGAGCCGGCCGTGCCGCCGAGCAGCTGGCGCAATGCCGCCTGGATCGTCGTCGCAGCCGCGTCGGTCGCGCTCATCGTGCTGGTCTTCACCACGGTGCGGCTGGCCGGGCCGGACCGTGAGTTCGGCCGCATCGAGTCGTTCCCCGGCCTGCCGACCGGCGGCCTGCTGACCCCGCAACAGCCGTCGACAGGTATGCCCGCGGCGGCGGCGTCCTCGGCCACCGCAACCGCCGGCTTCGAGGGCACCGCGGCGCCGTCGAACGTGGTGCCCGGCCAGCCGTCATCGCAGGCCGTGCCGGAGGCGCCCGGTGGTGAACACCGTCCCGGCGCGCCCGAGCCGACCATCCCGGGCGCACCGGCCCCCATCCCCGGAACGCCCACGTCGAGCACCGCGCCGACCTCGCCGGACGTGGCCGAGGACGACGTGGACGTCGTCGCGCTCACCTACCGGTTCTTCGGCCATCTGCCCGACGACCCGGCGGCCGCCTGGCAGCTGATGAGCCCGCAGGTGCAGGGGTACGAGGAGTTCGCCCAGCTGTGGCAGCCGTACAGCGCCGTCGTGGTCCAGTACGTCACGGTCGGCGCGGACGGCCGCACCGTGGTCGCCACGGTCCAGGTCTCCGAGTACAAGGGCGCGACGACCTCGCAACGCTGGAAGCTGGTATACGAGGCCGGCGAGAACGCAATGATCAGCCAGGCCACCCTGCTCGA
>DASSUA010000693.1:0-4396 GCA_035707525.1 Pseudonocardiaceae bacterium | reverse complement strand
CACGTTGGTTGCGGCCATGAGCACGGTGGCGACCAGCACGATCCGGGTGAGCTTCGCGGCCAACGTGGAGGTGGCCGGGTCGAAGCCGGGCGCCAAGACGGCCAGCAGGGGTCCGGCCAGCAGACCGACGCCGACCGCGGTAGCGCCGAGGACGGCGGTCGCGATGGTCAGCGCCGTGGCGACGCTGCGGTGCGCCGGCCGCGGGTCGCCGGCGGCCACCGCCGGCGCGACGACCGGAATGACCGCGTTGGCCAGGGCGCCGGCGACCAGGGCGAGGACCAGGGTCATCAGGCCCTGGGCGACCAGGTAGGCGTCCATTTCGGGACCGGCTCCGAAGACGGCCGCGATGACCACGTCCCGCGCGAACCCCAGCAGCAGGCTGCCCGCGGACAGCCCGCCGACCAGCACGGCGGCGCGGCCCAGCCCGGGTAGCCGGGTCACCAACCACCACGCCGCGCCGGCACCGGCGGGGTGTCCTCAATGGTCGGAGCGACCGGGCGGCCGGGCCAGCCGGCGCGGTCCGGTTCGAACCGGGCCAGCGGGCGGCGGTAGCGCCGGCCGAGCAGCACACCCGCCGTACGCCACAGGATCGCGAGGTCCGTCCGCAGGCTCATCCGCTCGACGTACTCCTCATCCAGCCGGATCTGCCGGTACCTGTCGAGGTAGCCGTGCCCGGCCAGCTCCAGTTGGGCGTAGCAGGTGAAGCCGGGCCGCACCTCGTGCCGCCGTCCGCTGCCGGCGGCCAGCTCGACATGCTCGGCCAGCAGGGGCCGCGGACCGACCAGGCTCATCCGGCCGGTGAGCAGGTGCAACAGTTGGGGGAGTTCATCCACCCGGAGCCTGCGCAGCACAAGCCCGCAGCCGGTGAGCCGGTGCTGCTCGCGGTAGGCCCGCCCGCAGCTCGGTGACCCGGTCATGGTGCGCAGCTTCACCAGCCGAAACGGTGCCCCGTGCCGGCCGACCCGTTCCTGCACGAACAGCACCGGGCGGCCCTGCAGGACCAGGCAGGCGCCGGCCGCGACGGCAAGAACCGCGAGTGCGGGACCGAGCAGGGCGACCGCCACGGTCAGGTCAAGGAGTCGTTTGACCGGCGGATACCAGCCGCGTGACGGCATCGTCGAAGGCCTCCCCCCGTACATACTTGTCGGCGAACATCGCCCCGGTGCCGCAGCCGGGCGAGAACACCACGGTGGTCGCCGGTTCCCGCAGCGCCCGTTCCACCGCCTGGTCCAGGTCGGCGGCGCGCGCGACCGCGCGGAAACCGGCTGCCTGCAGGGCGGCCGTGAGGTGGCCGGCCATCGGGCCGATGGTGTAGACCGGCCCGGCGTGCGGGTTGGCGGCGACCGCGGCGGCCAGCGGCCGGAACTCGCCCTCCCGGTAGCGCTGCCGGTCGCCGCCACAGATCAGCGCGAACCGCTGGTCCAGCCGCCGGACCAGGGCCTCGGTCGACGCCGGCGTACAGGAGGCGGCGTCGTTGATTATCAGCCGGCCGCCCGTCACCGACGCCGAGTGCCGGTATCGCGGTGTGGTAGCCGCCAGCGAACCGGAGCGCCGCTGGATGTCCGAAGCGGACACGCCACATTGAGCGGCGGCGGCAACGGCCGCGAGCGCATTGTCCTGGTCCACAGGGGACAGACCGGCAACGCCGGGAACCGGCCAGCACCCGCCGCCGGGGTCGACCGCAACCTCCTCGACCAGCCGCCAGCCGCCGCCCCCGTACGGTGTCCCCCGCTCGGCGACCACCGCGGCGTCCGGGAAGGCGGCCGGGATGGCGGCGTGGTAGAGGAAGTCGCGGCAGCGGTCCGCCATCGAGTACTTCACCCGCCGGTACGCCTCGAACGAGCCGTGGTCGGGCTCGTGGTTCAACGTGATCCCGGTCAGCACTCCGACGTCGAGGACCCGCCGGAACCCGTTGCGCAGATGCCGGTTCGACGCCTCGAACGCCATCCGGGCGTCGGCCGGGGCAGCGGCCAGCGCGGCGAGGTCGCAGCAGAACTCCCGGTCGTTACCGCAGGCCACGCCGCCGGTCAGCGCGGCGGCGAAGCGGGTGGTCGTGGTCTTCCCGAACGACCCGGTGACCCCGATCACCGAGCCCCGCCACAGGTCGAAACACGC
The DNA here is from genome assembly GCA_035707525.1 of Pseudonocardiaceae bacterium. Lineage (GTDB taxonomy): Bacteria > Actinomycetota > Actinomycetes > Mycobacteriales > Pseudonocardiaceae > DASSUA01. The sequence goes on along the minus strand of DASSUA010000693.1, from coordinate 2,281 downwards.
GTCCGGGAAGTAGACGAACCGGTCCTGCAGCGGTACGAGGCGGGCGTTGGCCGGCGCCAGGAACCACGACACCGGCGCCAGGACGGTGACCGCGGACTCCACGCCGGCCAGGTAGTCCGGCCCGGCCCGCAGTTCCCGGCAGCCGGCCAGGGCGGTCCGGGTCCGTGCGACCTGGTCTGGCGGCTGCAACCGGTGGGCCATGTCGATGGCATAGTCGAAGTCGCCGGATCGGTCATGAAGCACGATGTCGTCGCGGCCGGCTTCGACCAGATACCGCACCATCGACGCCGTCTCCAACCCGGCGGCGCCCACCGCATGAATCTCTCCGGGCGGCAGCCGGTCGATCCTGCGCCGTGTTCTGTCGATGGTCATCGACCGTCCTCGAACCACGAGGGCTCCGGCCGGAGCCGGTGCACTCGGCGGGTGTCCTTTCCTGCGCCGCCCGCCGGAAGACCGGAGCGTGCCAGGAACGCGTCGAAGCCCTCGACGAACCGGATTTCCGGTGCGTTGAGCAGCCCCAGCTCGGCCATGCGGCCGTGCACCGGGTACCGGTCCCACACCTCGTCCCGGAAGCCGGCCGGTTCGGAACCCTCGATGACGATAACCAGCCAGTCGCTGGGGTTGAACACCAGCCATCGTGTCCCGGGAAGCCGCCGGCCAATAAGCTCCGCCAAGTCGAACAGGGAGAAAAGCTCACCGTAGTTGACTACGTCGTCGCAGCGGCCGAGAAGGCAGTCGAACGTGAACCGTTGCGCACCGCCACAGGCGCTTCGGCGTAACCCACGGACGACGTCATAGGTGACCAGCCGGACAACCGGAAAGCTGGTGCGCTTCGTCGAACTCACCGCCAGTACCGAAGCGTCCGGCCCCCATCCCGCCGGCCCGGACGCTTCGGCCGGGACCGGCTCCGGGTAGAGGCCGTCCATGAAATGAAAGGCGCCGCATGCCGGACAGGTGCAGGCGATCGTCCCGACCTCGGTCGACCCGTACGTGTCCACTACATCGGCCCGGCCGATCCCGAAGTAGCTCTCCGCGCGGGCCCGCGCGGACGGCAGCAGCAGCTCGCCGTTCGTGATTATCCGCCGCACCGATGCCGGGCGCAGGCCACGCTGCCGCAAACCACCGATCAAATTAGCCAGAATCGACGGCGAGCAGTACAACACGTCCGGGGCAAACGCCGTCAGCGCTGAGCACTGCACCTCCAGCGCCGACAAACCCGCGTCATGCACCTGCAACCCCGACCGCTCCAACACCGACCCGGCCGAACCCGCGTTGTGCCCCGCACCGAGTGAGACGAACCCCCGCCGGCAACCGTTCAGCCACGGCCCGAACAACTCCGCCTTCTCCGCCTCGTACCAGGCATCCTCCTCAGGCGTCCACGCCACCGGCTTCGGCGGACCCGACGTCCCACTCGACATGAACAACCGTGCCCCGGTCACAGGGCGCTCATACCACTGCCGCGCACCCTCATGATCGAGGAATAGCAGGTCGTCGAATCGATCGGCCTCCGCCGGCAACAGCGCCGGAAACCAATCGCGGGCATGATCGAACACCAGGTTCTTCTCAGCCTCAGCGAGCACGCCGGCATCCTAACCACACCGTCATAAACCAACAGCACCGCCTCGGTGAAGGCCGGCGGCGACTCGGGATGCGGGAGAACTGCATGCCAGGACTCGGCGGGCCGCCACCTGTCAGCCTGAACAACTGGCCGGCCACTCGCAGAACGCTACGCACAGCGTTGCTTAGCGTGTACGACTCGCTGGCCGTGATCGTTTGTGACTTCGATTTGTCCATGCGTCTTTGTTTGAAACGGGAACTCGGCCCCCGGGGGCGCGCCAGGCGCCCGGCCAGGTCAGTGTGATCCAGGACGCCGCCGCGGCCTAGTTCCAGAGGTGACGCGCTCGGTGCGGCGGTCAGCTCGCGGTATGGCCATCTTGGGTCAATGGCAGCGCCCGCCCGCTTTCCCACATCGTTTCGAACTGCTCCCGGAACTGGGCGTACCACGGGCCGTCGCGGTCCGCGTGCAGGGTGAAGGTCGGATTGGGCTCCAGCGTGCGGTGCTGGTAGATCTCCACGTGGATGCGCCCGTGGCTGTCGCCGCCATCGACCATGCACATGCCGAACGTCGGCACGAACGGAAGCATCCGCAGCTGCAGCGCCGACGCAGGCGCGGCCGAAGACGAGAGGACCCGAAGGAGGTCGACAGTCGAGGCGATGCGGTGGCGGTAGAAGCCGGCGGTGTCCGCCTTTCGGCTGCGGGACACCGCCTCGGCGTTGGCCT
>DASSUA010000692.1:0-2988 GCA_035707525.1 Pseudonocardiaceae bacterium | reverse complement strand
GCACCCGGCGGCGGGCAGGGTCACCGCCGGAGCTGTCAATCAGCTTGCGCTGCTGCACGACGTCCTGCAGCCCGTAGGCCATCCACGCCGTGGAGGCCAGTCCGTCGCGCCCGGCACGCCCCGTCTCCTGGTAGTAGCCCTCGACGGACTTGGGCAGGTCGACGTGGGCGACGAAGCGCACGTCGGGCTTGTCGATACCCATGCCGAAGGCGATCGTGGCGACCACGACGAGCCCGTCCTCGCGCAGGAAGCGGGCCTGGTTGGTGGCGCGGGCGGAGGCGGACAGGCCCGCGTGGTAGGGCACCGCGTCGACCCCGTTGGCGGTCAGGTACTCGGCGGTCTCCTCCACCGAGGTCCTGGTCAGCCGGTAGACGATGCCGGCATCGCCGGCGTGCTCGCCGCGCAGGAGCTCGAGCAGCTGGCGCTTCCACTCGGCCTTGGGCTCGATCCGGTAGCGGATGTTGGGCCGGTCGAAGCTGGCGACGTGGTGCAGGGCGTCCTGCAACGACAGCCGCTGCGCGATCTCGGCGTAGGTGGCCCTGGTGGCGGTGGCGGTCAGGGCCACCCGCGGCACCGACGGCCACCGCTCGTGCAGGATCGAAAGGCCGAGGTAGTCGGGCCGGAAGTCGTGGCCCCACTGGGCGACGCAGTGCGCCTCGTCGATCGCGAACAGTGCGACCGTGCCCCGGTCCAGCAGCCGCAGGGTGGAATCGACCCGGAGCCGTTCCGGCGCCAGGTAGAGCAGGTCGAGCTCGCCGGCCAGGAACGCCTGCTCGACCAGCCTGCGCTGCTGGAGGTCCTGCGTCGAGTTGAGGAACCCGGCGCGCACGCCGAGCGCGCGCAGCGCGTCGACCTGGTCCTGCATGAGCGCGATGAGCGGGGAGACCACGACCCCGACGCCGTCGCGCACGAGCGCCGGGATCTGGTAGCACAGCGACTTGCCGCCGCCGGTCGGCATCAGCACGAGCGCGTCGCCGCCGGCGACGACGTGGTCGATCACCCGCTGCTGCCCAGACCGGAAGGAGCCGTACCCGAACACCCGGCGCAGCACCGCCGCGGCGGCGCTGTCGGCCGCGTTCCCGGCCGCGCTCTCGGGCTCCGCTACTTCGGGCGCCGCAACCTCGACTGGCATCGGCCCAGTAAAGCAGCGGCCCCCGACACGCCCGACCGGGACGCGCCAGGGGCCGCTGGTGGCGGCAGGGGCCGCGGCAGCGGGACTCGGGTCAGCGAGCGACCTGGTACTTGCGGATCCTGCTAAGGGGTCGCGGGGGAGCGCGTCCCCCTCCTCGCCGTCGCGCACCGGGATCAGGCCAGCGTCAGCGCGGGAGCTGGAACGCCACCACGCCGCCCCCAGCCGCCCCCAGCCGCCCTCGCCGACGTCGAGGCTGGCCGGCCGGCGGCGAAGGGCCGCACGTGGCGGTCGAAGTCCTGGTAGGTCTGCATTCTGATGTCCTTGTCGGCGGCGCGGGCGTTGATCACCGCCGGCGCGTCCGGGCGCACCCGCGCCAGGTCGTCGAGGAACAGCTGATCGCGGGGCCGGTAGTGCCGCGCCTGCTCGCGGGGAGCCCTCAGCCGGGCCAGGGCCGTCATTCGAGTACCTCCTCGAAACGGGTCGGTGCCGCGGGAGCTTCCCTGACCTGCGGCGCGTCCAGCCCGTGCAGGATATTTGATATTGAACGGCGGCGCTGCGGCCGGACCTGCCCAGCTACCGTTGGGGGCATGTGTCGCAACATCACCGAGCTTCGTGGCCTGGAGCCGCCGGCGACCGGCGAGGAGATCGAAGCCGCGGCCCGCCAGTACATCCGTAAGGTGACCGGGCTGCGCCAGCCGCCGCCGGCGGCGAGCGAGCGGTACGAGGCCGCCGTCGCGGAGGTGACCGCGGTGACCGAGCGGCTGCTGGCCTCCCTGCCGGCCCGTCGCCAGCCACCGCAGACCATTCCGCCGCTTCGCCGACCCGAGGTCCGCGCGAGGCTGGGTCGCTGAGCTGAGAGGTCCTGCCGCGCAACCGCCGGCCCCGTTCCACCGCCGGTTCCGCATTCCACCGCCGGTCGCCGGTTCACCGCCGGTTCACCGCCGGTCGCCACTCGAGGCCGGCGACAAGGTCGGCGGTCGGCGCGGCACCGCGTGCGCACTAGACTCAGCCGGAACGAGCCCGGCCCTTGCCGCCGACCGGCTGACGAACGGCGGGCGAAGCCACCGACGTCCTAACCCGCGCGAGGAGTTCCCACGTGAAGAGCACCGTCGAGCAGCTGAGCCCGACGCGCGTCCGGATCAACGTCGAGGTGCCCTTCGACGAGCTCAAGCCGAGCTTCGACCGGGCATACGGCACCCTCGCCTCGCAGGTGAGGATCCCGGGTTTTCGGCCGGGCAAGGTGCCGGCACGGATCCTGGAGGCCCGCCTCGGCCGGGGCGTCGTCCTCGAGCAGGTCGTGCAGGAGGCGATCCAGGTCAAGTACGCCGAGGCGATCAGCTCGGGTGAGGTCCGGCCGCTGGGCCGCCCCGAGATCGAGGTCACCAAGCTCGACGACGGCCAGCTGCTGGCGTTCTCGGCCGAGGTCGACGTCCGGCCCGAGATCGACCTTCCGGCGTTCGACTCGCTGCAGGTCACCGTCGAAGGCGCCGAGGTGACCGACGAGGAGGTCGACCAGCAGCTGGAGGGCCTGCGGGCGCGGTTCGGCACGCTCAAGGGCGTGGAGCGGCCGGCGGCCGACGACGACTTCGTCGTGATCGACCTGGCGGCCACGGTGGACGGCGAGGACGTGCCGGAGGCCAGCACCAAGGGGCTGTCGTACCACGTCGGCTCCGGCGAGCTCGTCGAGGGCATCGACGACGCGCTGCGCGGCGCGAGCGCCGGTGACACCAGGACGTTCACCACGACGCTCGTCGCCGGCGAGCATGCCGGCAAGTCCGCCGAGGTTGCGGTGACCGTGGAGTCGGTGCGCGAGCGCGAGCTGCCGCCGGCCGACGACGACTTCGCCCAGCTGGCCA
>DASSUA010000691.1:0-15542 GCA_035707525.1 Pseudonocardiaceae bacterium | reverse complement strand
ACACCACGAGCCTGCTCGGGCCGCTCGCCGGCGCGGCGCCGCACCTGGAATCGACCCACCCGGGGATCGCCGAGCAGATCAACCAGGTCACCCGGACCACCCACGAGGTTCGCCGCGACACCCAGCACCGCCGGTCCCAGCCGCGCCAGGACTGAGAGCCTGCTCCCGTCAGGCCGGCACCACGATCGTGCCCTCGGCCCTGGCGACGACGAGCGGCGGATCGAGCACGTCGGCTGCCGAAGGGCCGCGCTCGGGTGCCGCCCGGCACACGACCCGAGCTTCGAATGACACTCCCCTGGATCGCCGACCGACCCTGGTCAGCGTCGCCGTTGCCTCCAGCACGTCGCCGGCCCGCACCGGGGCGAGCAGCTCGACGCGGTCGTAGCCGGCCAGCAGGCTCTCGTCGCCGTCAGTGCGGATCGCCAGCTCGGTGGCGACGTCGCCGAACAGGCCAAGGCAGTACGCGCCCTCCACCAGCCCGCCCCCGTAGTGCGCGTGCGAGTACGGCACGTACCGTCGGTGCGTCACCGAGAACCCAGCAGTCCGCGTCATGCCGCAATCCTCTCGACCAGCGCGTGCACCAGGTAGCTGGCGACCTCGCCCGGGGTCGTGCCGCGGCCGAACACCCGGTCCACGCCCAGCTCCGCGGCCATCCGCGGATCGAACCTCGGCCCGCCGACCACCAGCAGCGGCCGCCGCTCCCCCATCGCCTCCCGGAACGCCTGCGCCATCTCGCGCGTGTTGAGCAGGTGCGCGTCCCGCTGGGTCACCACCTGGGACACCAGCACGGCGTCGGCCCTCTCGGCCCTGGCGCGCTTGACCAGATCGGGCACGTCGACCTGAGCCCCGAGGTTGATCACCTTCAGCTCGCGGTAGTACTCCAGGCCCTTCTGCCCGGCGAACCCCTTGATGTTCAGGATGGCGTCGATGCCGACCGTGTGCGCGTCGGTGCCGATGCAGGCCCCGACCACGACGAGCTTTCGCCGCATCGACCGCTTGACCGCCGCGTTGACCTCCGCCGGGGTCAGCAGCGCATACTCGCGCTCCACGACGTGCACCGCGTCGAGGTCGACGACATGGGTCACCGGGCCGTACACCACGAAGAAGGTGAACCCGTCGCCGATCGGGTGCGAGTGCACGACCATCGCCGGCTCGATGCCCATCTTCCCGGCGAGCTGCAGCGCCGCCCCGTCGGCCGTCGGTCCGTGCGGCACCGGCAGCGTGAACGACACCTGCACCATCCCGTCGCCGGTGGTGTCCCCGTACGGCCGAACCACTCGCGTCATGTCAGCCTCCGCCCATGCGCTCCACGAGCCGCCACATCCCGGTCGACGGGTTGGGGTAGCTCGCGGCGGCATTCTCCGACTGCTTCGCCCTGTCACACGCTTCGGCGAGCCCGGCCTCGAAATCTCGGAATCTCAGGGCCGCCTTCCGGTATGCCGGCAGGTGCCGCCTCAGCAGACGTTCGGCGTCCCGGCACCTGTTCAGGCGAGTTGTGCACCGTTCGAAGTGCAGCAACAGCCACAGTTCGAAGCACGGGTTCGACACGAGCAGGTGAACGCCGAGTTCCGTGGCGCGCTTGCCGGCGGCCACGATGTCGTAGTCATCAACGTCGGCCACGCACCAGATCTCATCGAAGTCGTCATTCTGATGGTCGATCAGCCGCCTGGCGTGCTCGATCATCTGTAGCGCACCGGCGGGGCCGACTTTGAGCGTGAGCTCGACGGACCGATTGCCGATACTTCGCGCGAAACCTCGCAGGTATCCGTCCTCGGTCGGCCCGCCGCTCACGACCAGGATCCGTTGCCGCCTGACCCGCCGCCGGCCACGAGTTGGCGCGTCAGCTCGCTGCACGGTCACCTGTTTCACCGTGGTTTCCGGCGAGCGCTTCGGTGAAGTCGCCTTCGAAGATGCCGGGAACGGAGCCGTATGATCCGGTCAGGTACCGGCGTTCCGTGTTCTCGTCCTTGCGCGGCTGGAACTCTGCCAGTGCATAGAGATCCGTGGCCCCGTCCTGGTTCTTCTCCACGAACCAGATCTCGTCCCGGCCGAGGATGTCCTCACCGAATTGGCGCCCGAGCAGTGTCGCATCGTGTGTGGTGAACACCAACTGTGCGCCGAGCCGGTTCACGCGGGGCTCCCGGAAGAGGGAGATCAGCTGCGCGGTCAGCCTCGGGTGCAGGCTGGTGTCGATCTCGTCGACAATCAGCGTGGAGCCGTTGTCCAGCGCGGTGATCATCGGCATCAGGTAGCTGAGCCAGACGCGCGTACCGCGCGACTGGTCGCGGAGGCGCATTCCGACCCGGTTGGGCCCATGCCGGAACAACGGCTCCCGAATGACCGTCCAGTCGGTCGCGCTGGCCCGCTTCCCGCCGAGCCGCTCAGCCGCCGCGCGCATGCGTCGCTCTCGGCTGCGGAGTTCCTGCGCGCTGATCGACGGGTCGAGTGCGGGAGCGGCCACGGCGATCCATTGTTTGAACGCCTCGCCATCTTCGACCCAGGAGGGGGCGGGGATGGCACGTTGCACCTCGATGTCGGCCAGACCCACGTCTGCGGCGCGGGCGAGCGCCACGAAGCGGCCAGCGACGGAAGCGTCCTCAAGGATCGCGAGGAGCCGGCGATCGTCTATTTCGGGAGCACCGGAAGCCAGTATCGCTACCTTCGATGCGAACCACGAATGCACCTGACCCAATTCCGGGAATATGCCGCCGGCCGCGGACATGAATAGCGAGTGCGGCGGAAGGAGGCCATGCACGCCCTTCGCGGTAGTTCGGCTCAGGCTGACGGTGGTACCAAACTTGATCGCATTGATGTCCCGTTTGAATACCAGGCGAGGACGGTGCTGAGGATAAGTGTACAGTGATTCAGCCGTAACCCGGTCGCTATCGACCGAGAACCCGTAGGTCCAGCGAACGCCATCCAGCAGCAGTTCCACCCCGAACGTCGAGTCGGTCTCGGCGGATTCGGGAGCGAGTTGGTACGGGCTGCGCGCCACGCGCTCGTGCCAGCCTCCGAACGAGCTACGGACGGCCTCGATCATGAACCGCAGCGCGTCCAGGACGTTGGACTTGCCGGCGGCGTTGGCGCCGAAGATGGCCGCCACGGGCAGCGCCGGTCGGCTCTTGTCGTAGACCGGCTGCAGGTGCAGGGTCTGTTCATCCTTGATCGATTTATGGTTGGCGACCCGGAAGCTCAGCAGCACGAGATACCTCCGATCGAGTCGCTCCAAGCCTTCTACTGCTAGTAAACCGCACGAACTGCCGCCTAGCGCTCAATTTTCGCGGGTTTCGAGGAGGTCGATGGCGGGGTTGAGGTAGCCGGGGGCCTTGGCGACGACGCCGTCGGCGCCCCTGCCGCCGCCGGCGGGGCGGCGCATCGAGCCGAACGTGCCGTCGGCGATCGCGCCCAGCAGACCAGAACCAGCACTGTCGACGACCCGCTCGAGAAGGTCGACGGCCTCACCGAGGACCTGGTGGGCGCGCTTGACGATGAAGCCGTCGGGGGCCGGCCGGAAGTCCTCGTACAGGTTGCCGGCGGCGCCGAGGACGTAACGCACGTTGGCCAGCGCTAGGTCGCGGTCGGACAGGAACGGCGTGACGACGGCCTCGGTCATCATCCCGACCAGCAGGATGCCCTGGCCGGTGAGCGCACCGGCCAGGTTGAAGAACCCGTCGAGCAGGTAGCCGAAGAAGACGTTGCCGGTCATGTGCTTGGTCGGCGGCATCCACTTCAGCGGCGCGTGCGGGAACAGCTCGCGGGCCAGCAGGGCGTGGGCCAGCTCGAGCCGGAACGACTCGGGGAGCTCGGGGTTGATCTCGAACGCGTGCCCGAGGCCCAGCTGCCAGTCGGCCAGCCCGGCCTCCAGCGCGAACCGCTCGTTGAGCAGCTGGGAGACGGTGACCGTGTGCGCCGCCTCGACCGCGTCGGCGGTGGTGAGGTAGTTGTCCTCGCCGGTGTTGATGACGATCCCGGCGCGGGCGTGCACCTGGCGGGAGAACCGCTGGTCGATGAAGGTGCGGACGGGGTTGATGTCGCGGAACAGGATCCCGTACATGGAGTCGTTGAGCATCATGTCGAGCCGGTGCAGCCCGGCCAGGGTGGCGATCTCCGGCATGCACAGGCCGGAGGCGTAGTTGGTCAGCCGCACGTACCGGCCGACCTCGCGCGACACCTCGTCGAGAGCGGCGCGCATGATGCGGAAGTTCTCGCCGGTGGCGTAGGTGCCGGCGAAGCCGTGGTGGGTGGCGCCCTCCGGCACGTAGTCCAGCAGCGACTGCCCGGTGGAGCGGATCACGGCGATGACGTCGGCGCCGGCACGGGCGGCGCTGGTCGCCTGCACGACGTCCTCGTCGATGTCGCCGGTGGCGACGATCAGGTACAGCCACGGCCGCCGCGGCGGGTCGCCGAGCCGGGCCACCAGGCGCTCGCGCTGGGTGCGGTTGCGGTCGATGGTCCGGATGCCCCTGGCGATGGCGGTGCGGGCGGCTTTGGCCGCTCGGGTGCGGTCGGCGCCGGTGGGCACCGTGTAGGTGACCTGGCCGGCGGCGGTGGCCTCGGCGAGCTCGACGAGGCTGCCGAACCCTCCGGTGCGCAGGGCATGGAAGGTGGGCACGGCGACGCCGTGGGCCAGGCCATCGTCGCCACCGGCGTCGTCGACGCAGTGCTCGCGCACGGTGTCGACGACGCGGTTGACCCACGGGACGTCACCGGAGGGCTGGGTGGAGTCGGCGCCGGTCAGGCCGGCCAGGCGCAGGGTGGCGCGCTCGACGCTGACGGTGGTGTGCGCCTTGGCCAGCTCGATGACCGGCTCGGCGGCCTGCGCGGCGAGCCGCCTGGCCCGGGCCACCATCGCCGGGTCGAGGCCGAGCTGCCCGGTCACGATGCCTCCTCGAAGATCGTTTCGCCGTCGACGACCGTGCGCAGACAGCGCGGCGGCGCCGTGGTGCCGTCGAGGGCGGGCAGGCGGTCGGTGTCCCAGATGGCGTAGCTGGCCGGGGCGCCCGGCGCGAGCGTGCCGGCCAGCGGGTCGGTGTCACCGGCGGCCCGGTGACCGCCGATGGTGTGGGCGGCGAGCGCGCCGCGGAGGGTGAGCGCCGACGACACGGTCTGGTGCCGGACGGCGGCGTCCACCGCGAGCCACGGGCCGAGCTCGGTGACCGGGGTGTCGGAGCTGAACGCCAGTTGCACGCCGGCCCGCTCGAGCATCGCGAACGGGTTCATCGCCGCGGCGCGCTCGGGCCCTAGGCGCTGGGCGTACATGCCGTCGGGACCGCCCCAGCACCGGTCGAAGCACGGCTGCATGCTGGCCACCACGCGCCAGCGGGCCAGCGCGGCCGCCTGCCCGTCGTCGATCATCTCCAGGTGCTCCAGGCGGTGCCGGCGCTGGGCGAGGGCGGCGGCGCCGACGGCGCGCCCGGCGAGTGAGAACCCGGCGACGATGGCGGCGGTCGCGGCGTCCCCGATCACATGGAAGCCCGCCTGCACGCCTGCGATGGTGCAGGCCGCGACGTGCGCGCCGATCGCCTCGGCGTCCAGGTAGGCGTGGCCGCTGGTGTCGGGCGCGTCCCGGTACGGCTCGTGCAGGGCGGCGGTGCGCGAGCCGATCGAGCCGTCGCAGAACAGGTCGCCGGCCAGGCCGTGCGCGCCGCTGGCCGCCAGCAGCGACCGGGCCTGCTCGGCGTCGGCCACCGGTTCGCCCCAGTAGGGCACCACCCGCGGGCCGTCCAGGGTCAGCAGCTCGCGCAGGTCGTCCAGCCCGGACACGTCCGGTCCGGCGCACTCGTGCAGGTAGCCGATGCCGAGCGAGGCGGCGCGGGCCAGGAACGTGCGCTGCAGGTCACGGCGCTGGGCGGGGGTGATCGCGGCGAGCGCGGCGCGGCGGGCGATGTGGTGGGCGCCCCTGGTGAGCGGCTCGGAAGCCGAGTAGCCCGGGGCGCCGGCGGCCGGGGCGGCCAGCGGCGTGGTCACGGCGGCGCTGTGCACGTCGATCCTGGACAGGTACGCCGGCCGGCCACCGACCGCCTCGTCCAGCTCGGCCCGGCCCGGTGGGCGCCGCTGTGGCCAGCGGGTCTCGTCCCAGCCGTGACCCCAGACGACCGAGGCGTCGGGGTTCCGCGCGGCGAACCGGCGCACGGCCGCCAGCAGGTCCGGCAGCGACGCGCACCTGGTCAGGTCGAGGCCGGTGAGCAGCAGGCCGGTGTTGGTGGCGTGCACGTGGGTGTCGACGAACGCGGGCGTCACCAGCGCGCCGGCCAGGTCGATGATCTCCTGCGGCCGGTCGACCGGCCGGTGGACGCGCCCGCCGGCGATGGTCAGCTCGGAGACGGTCAGGTCCGTGCCCGACGGGCCGGCCAGGGTGACGATCCGGCCGTTGCGTAGCAGCGTCGTGGCGGTCATCGGTGCGCAGTCTGCCGGGTGCGCGAGGAGAACAGCGCCCGCACGTCGGGTTCCTGCCGCACCAGGTCCAGGGCGAACTCGGCGTGGCCGGGGACGAAGCCGTTGCCGATGAGCATCCGCACGTCGGCGGCGAGGCCCTCGGCGCCCAGCGCCGCCGCGGCGAACGAGGTGGCCATCGAGAAGAACACGATCTCGCCTCCGTCCGCCGTCGCCATGATCGCCCCGTGTTCGCAGCCGGGGACGTCGACGCACACCACGGTGACGTCGGCCGGCGGCCCGACCGCCTCGGCCACCGCCAGCGGGTCCCTGGCGTCGGCGACCACGACCTCGCCGGCGAGCCCGCTGTCGCGCACGAGCGCCGCCTCGGCCTGCGTGGGGACCAGCCCGACCAGCCGGCCGGCGCCGGCGCGGCGGGCGGCGGCCAGCGACAGTGAACCCGACTTGCCGCCGGCGCCGAGCACGCACACGGCCGGCGCGGCCCGCCCCGCGGACGCCGTGGACAGCGCAGCGGCCCGGCGCACGACCCGGTCGGTCAGCGCCGGCGCGCCGCACACGTCCAGGACCGACAGCGCGAGCTCGCCGGGCAGGTCCTCGGGCAGCTCGGCGGCGATCGACCGGCCGAACAGGATGGCGGTGCCGGCGCACGGCACCTGCTCGCTGGCGCCGTCCCAGCCGGCCAGGCCGTCGGTGATGCGCAGCGGGGTCAGGGTCAGCGAGACCAGCGTGGCGATCCGCTGGCCCGCTTTCAGCCCGAGCGGCGAGTCGGGCCCGGCCTCGCGCACGGTGCCCAGCAGCATGCCGCCGGAGCCGGTGACCGGGTTCTGCATCTTGCCGCGCGCGTCGACGATGTCCAGCACGGCGCCGCGCAGGGCCGCCCGGTCGTCGCCGTGGGCGTGCCGCAGCTGCCGGTAGGACGCGGCGTCCAGATTGAGCCGCTCGACGTCGACGACGACCTCGTCGGGCCATGGCCGCGGGTCGGGGTCGAGCCGCCACGCCTGCTGCGGCAGCACCGTCCCCGGCCGGCCGGGGGTGGCCTCGAGTACCCGATGCACCCCGTAGGGGGAGGACGTCTTACGCCTGTCCACGGCCTTCTCCCGAAAGATTTGCGCTAATGTGGGCGTCGAGCAGTATATCCTTTGCGTCACGCCTGCTAGGGAGGTGTTTGCATGCCCGCGTCGCGCGGCGCCGCCGCCGTTGCCATCATGAGCGTGACCGACGCTATCGAGCAGGTCGGCCGCCAGCCGTACGAGTACCACCGCCGCGAGCTCGTCGAGCCGGACTGGCGCCGGCTGCCCGGCTACTCCGACGTCACCGAGGCGCAGTGGGGCGACGCGCAGTGGCAGCGGGTGCACTGCGTGAAGAACGCCAAACAGCTGCAGGCGGCCGTCGGCGACCTGTTGCAGGAGCGGTTCTACGCGGACCTGGCCGCCGACCAGGAGCAGACCGCGACGATGTCGATGCTGCTGCCGCCGCAGATGCTCAACACGATGGTGCCCGCGGGCGCGCCGGACCCGGCCGCGTTCACCGACGCGTTCTACGCCGACCCGGTGCGCCGCTACATGTTGCCGGTGCGCTCCGACCGCGACCCGAGCTGGCCGAGCCACCCGCACGCCAGCCGTGACTCGCTGCACGAGACCGAGATGTGGGTCGTGGAGGGCCTGACCCACCGCTACCCCACCAAGGTGCTCGCCGAGCTGCTTTCGACCTGCCCGCAGTACTGCGGGCACTGCACGCGGATGGACCTGGTCGGCAACTCCACGCCGACCGTCGACAAGCTCCGCCTGCAGCTCAAGCCCGTCGACCGGCAGCAAACGATGATCGACTACCTCAAGCGCACCCCGGGGGTGCGCGACGTCGTGGTATCCGGTGGCGACGTGGCCAACGTGCCGTGGCACCAGCTGGAGTCGTTCCTGATGCGGCTGCTGGACATCGACACGGTGCGCGACCTGCGGCTGGCGACCAAGGCGCTCGCCGGGCTGCCGCAGCACTGGTTGCAGCCGAAGGTGGTCGAGGGGCTGCAGCGGGTGGCGGTGACCGCCCAGCGGCGCGGAGTCAACCTGGCGATCCACACCCACGTCAACCACGCCCAGTCGGTGACGCCGCTGGTCGCCAAGGCTGCCCGGACGGCGCTGGAGGTCGGCGTGCGGGACGTGCGCAACCAGGGCGTGCTGATGCGCGGCGTGAACGCGACGCCGGAGGCGCTGCTGGACCTGTGCTTCGCGTTGCAGGGCGAGGCGAACGTGCTGCCCTACTACTTCTACATGTGCGACATGATCCCCAACTCCGAGCACTGGCGGGTCGCGGTGTGGGAGGCGCAGGAACTGCAGCACGCGATCATGGGTTACCTGCCGGGCTACGCGACCCCGCGGATCGTGTGCGACGTGCCCTACGTCGGCAAGCGGTGGGTGCACCAGGTCAGCGAGTACGACCGCGAGCGCGGCATCTCGTACTGGACCAAGAACTATCGCACCGGGATCGAGCTCGACGACGACGAGGCGCTGGCCAGGCAGTACCCGTACTACGACCCGATCGGCACGCTGCCGATCGCCGGCCAACGCTGGTGGGCCACCAGGCGGTGAACGGCCCGGTTTCGGCCCGGTCTCAGCACAGCGTCAACAGGTCGAACGTGCGGTAGCGGCCCGGCAGCGTATCCGCGCAGGTCAAGGTGCGGCCGCTGTCGACGATCCTGGACCGGACGGTGACCGCGACGGCCCGGCCGGAGGCCGTCGCCAGGCGCACCGACCAGGTGGCCGGGTCGTCCTGGCGGACCGAGAGCACGGCGAGCGAGTCGATCGCGGTGTCCCCGGTCGCCAGCCGGGCGTGGTGCTGGGCCGCCTGGACCGCGGGCGCGATCGACGAGCGGCCGCGAAGCAGCGCGGGATGCAGGTGCCCGCGCCCGTACCGCTCGACGAGGTCGAGGGCCAGCTCCGGGGCGACGTTGCCGTAGTAGAACCCGTGCGGCAGCAGCACGAGGTTGGCCGCGAACCGGTCGCCGCCGACGTGGGTGCACTCCCAGGTCCGCTGCGGGTATCGATGGGCCAGGGCGGCCGCGACCGGGCGGCCGCGGATGGCGCAGCAGGCGTCGTGGCGGCCGTGGGCGCACACCAGGTAGATCGGGTCGGTGGCCGCCGCGCCCGGTGCCGGTTCGGACAGGACGTCGATCAGCGCTCGATCCTCGTCGAACTCCCCGTCCCGCACCGCCTCGCGGCCGGGCCTGGAGTCGACGAGGAACCAGCGCCGCGGGCGGCGCAGCGAGCGGCCGGCGCCGGGTCGGCGCACGAGCACCACCCTGGCGCGGTTGGTCTGGGTCCAGCGAGCGAGGGCGGCAGCGGCGGCATGGTCCAGGCCCGACTCGGTGACCGCCCTGCGGCCCCACGGCCCGCAGTGTTCGACCAGCAGCCAGCGCTCGGCCGGCGGCGCGGTCGCCACGAGCGGGTCGCCGGCCAGCCGGGCGGTGTCTGAGCAGCGAGGCCGAGCCTGCGCCGCGTCGGGCGCAGCGCCGGTCAACCGGTCGTCACCGGCACCAGCACCCCCTCGCGCAGTAGCCGGCGGACGAGCACCAGCGCGTCCTCGCCGGCCAGCCCGGGCAGCCGGCCGACCTCGACCGTGCCGCCGAGCAGCAGCACCTCGAGCGCGGCGGCCGTTGCCGCGGGCAGCGTGAGGGTGCGGTCCGGCAGTTCCAGGGTCACGCCGTCGTCGACCGTGAGGCGGTGGGCGAGCCCGGCGCGCAGCCGGACCCGCGCGCCGAGGCGCAGGTCGCCGGCGAACGCGGCGTTGGCGAGCGGGCGCAGCGGCTCGGGTCGGCTGCCGGACCACACCCGCTCCCGCACGACCCTGGCCACCTCGTGCGCGGGGATGTCGCGCAGGGCTTCGGTCAGCACGGCGATCACCGTACCCAGGTGCGGTTCGAGCTGGTCGGGGTCCGCGGTGTCGGTGCCGATCGGCAGCGATTCGCGCAGCCGCCGCTCCCCCGCCACCAGCGCACACAGCGCCTCGACCAGCGCGAACCGGGTTACGGTGTGGACGCCGACGGTCAGGTGGGCGCTGGTCTGGCCGAGCGCGGCCGCCGAGTGCAGGTAGCCGCGGGGCAGGTAGAGCGCGTCGCCGGGGTTCAGCACGGTCTCGATCAGCGGCGGCTCGGTGGCGGCGGCCTTGACGGCGGCGGCGTGCTGGTTCCACGGCTGGCTGCGCAGCGGCAGCGGGTGCACCGGGCGGTGCACGGCCCACCGCTTGGTGCCGGCGAGCTGCAGCACGAACACGTCGTGCACGTCGTAGTGGGCGGAGAAGCCACGCGAGGACGGCGGCGTGAGGTAGGCGTTGGCCTGGCAGGGATGGCCGAGCTCGGTGGCGAGCCGGCCGACGAAGTCGATGACCGGCGGCCAGAGCCGGTGCAGGCCCTGCAGCACGACCGTGCTGCCGCCGGCGAACAGCTGCAGCACCCGGTCGTCGCGCACCTGGTCGGCGACCTCGGCCCCGGCGCCGCCGCGGCCGGTGAAGTGCTTGGAGTCGAGGACCTCGCCGTCACGGGCGATCCGCAGGAAGGGGGTGCGCAGGCCGCGGCGGGACAGCAGCTCGTCGGCGGCGTCCAGGTCGAGCAGGTCGTCGAAGGCCGCCGGCAGCTCGGCCCGGCGGGTCAGCAGCGGCGCGCGTCCCCAGTGCTCACGGGCGAACGTGTCGAGGTCGATAGCGATGCAACGGTGAAGCGCCGCCGGCGCCGGGCGGTCCTGTTCAACGGACCGCCCGGCGCCCAGCGAGCTTGTCGTCACCGGTTGGCTTCCCCGTCGGCACCGCCGTCGGCACCACCGTCAGCACCCGTGTCGGCACCGCCGTCGAGCGCGCCGCCACTACCGCCCGAGGTCGCGGGGACGTCGCCGTAGCGGCTGCCGGCGGCGTCGGTGTCCGCCGCGCCGATCCCGATGCCGCCGCCCCCGATGCCGCCGGTGCCGTACGCGTCGGCACCGCCATCGGCACTCCCGTCGGCGCCCTCGTCCGCACCTCCGTCGGCGCCCCCGTCTGCTCCTCCGTCACTGCCGTACCCGGCCGCGCCGCCGTCCGCGCCGCCATCGGTCAGGTGCGGGTCACCGCCGGCTCCGCCATCGGCGGGGCCGTGGGTGGTCATGTCGTCGTCCATCGTCATTCCTTGCCTCCTCGTCGAAGTCACACCGTTCGGTGAGCGGGCGCTGGAGAATGTCCCCGAGCCACCGCCGCTAAACCGGGCTCGTCGATCAAGGCTAGGCGTCGCCGAGCGGCGGTCCGAAGGCACCCGCCGGTCGGCCTTGGTTCAGTACGTGGTGCGCTTGGGCATGATCAGCCAGAGCACCAGGTAGATGATCACCTGCGGGCCCGGCAGCAGACACGACAGCACGAACAGCAGCCGGACGGTGTTCGCGCTCATGCCGAACCGGTCCGCCAGCCCCGCGCACACTCCAGCGATCACCTTGCGGTCGGTGGGCCTGGTCAGCGTTCTGGCCACAGCAGCTCCCATTCGGTCCCATGACGACCCGATCTGGGCCGCCCACCCTCCACTGTGCTCCACTGTGCCCGCGCCGGCGACCGTGCGCCGCCGGGACGGCCCCTGATCTTCTCACCCGGCGGGCGGCCGGTCCTTGAACGGTGTGGACAAGGCGGCTGCGGGCCGGGTCTCGTGGAAGCAGCAGCCGAGCGCGGCGCCGCCGGCACGGTTGAGCACCGACCCGTCCAGTGTCGTGGTGCCGCGGACCAGGGCGCCGCCGTACCCGCTGGCGACGGTGAACACGCCCCAGTTGAACACCATGGGCCGCACCCCTTCCGGCGTCGGCACCAGCTCGGGCGCGGCGCGGACGCGCCGCTGCAGCACGTACGGCCCGTCGACCGCGGCGTGCACCTGCTTGGTCCAGGTGTCCAGGTCGCACTGCCAGCCAAGCGTCACGCCGAGCCCGCCGTGCAGCAGGGTCGGCTTGAGCACCAGTTCGCCGCGCTCCTGGGCGGCGAACTGCAGCAGGTCGACGCGCTCGCCGTCGACAGTCACCGGTTCGTCGCGCACCATCCGCGTCCATGGCAGCAGCCGGTCGAGGCTGCGCGCCTGGGCCGGCGTGAGCAGGTGCCGGTTGGCCTCGTCGGAGAGCATCGCCAGCGCGGCCTTGCTGGCGTAGGCGTCGGTGTCCATGGGCGTGAACAGCCGCACGTCACCACGCTCGACGGCGCTCATGAGCGGTTCGATCAGCTCGGCCACCTCGGGCCGCAGCAGGTCCTCGACCGCCACCAGCCGGTACACGAGGTCGATCGGCCGGTCTTCGAGCAGCACCCGCCCGCGCGAGTAGCGCAGCTGCTCGAAGTGGCACGGCACGAAGTCGACGCCGTGCTCGGCCAGGTCGTTGGCCGAGGTCGTCAGCAGCCCCTGGAAGAACCGGAGGTTCTCCGGGATGTCGACGACCACGGCCAGGATCCGCTCGCCCTCGCCGGCCTGCACCTCGGCCCTGAACATGCTCGCCAGCTCGGCCAGACCGTCCACATAGGACAGGTCGTTGGCCTCGGCGAACCCGGCGACGAACGGCAGCGTCAGGGCGGCCCGGTTGACCATGCCGTTGTCCAGGCCGCCGGTCGTGCTGCCCATGTTGAGTTCCATGATCTTGAAGTCGGTGCCGTCGTGGTACATGTCGGCGCGGGTGAGCCGGGTCAGCTCCTTGCTGCGGATCCGGCTGATGCCCTCGACCTGGGCGTCGGTCATGCCGGTGGCCTTGGCGAACGCGGCGAAATCGCCACCGAAGAGCCGGTCCGGCAGCGCGGCAAGCGCGTCGACCAGGGCGTGGAGGTCGCCGGCAAGCCGCTCGCGCTCGGCGTAGGACACGAAGCCCGGCCTTGGCAGCACCTCACCGAAGTACGTGGTGTTGTCCAGGTCGATCTGCTGGCGGGAGACCTTGGTCAGCTCGTCCGGGCCGAACGCGGTGCGGGCCACGGCTTCCAGGTACCTCTCGGTGACGGCGTTTCGGTGCATGGTCGGGCGCGCTCCTTCCTTCGGCGGGTCGCGGTGTGAACAGGGTCGGGCCGCACGTAACAGGCAGCCCGCACCGGCGGTCAGGCCCTGGCGTCCTCGTTCGGCCGAGGAGCCGAGGTGGCCGGGACCGGGTCAGCGGGGACGGGCTCGGCCGCCGCGTTGTCCTTGGCCTGCGCGGCGGCCGAGGCCGAGGCCTTGGCGGCGTCGAGCACCGAGGTGCGCATCCCGAACCAGGCGGCGAGCAGGCCCACGACGCAGCCGGCCGCGCACCACAGCCACACCGCCTCCCCGACCTGGGAGTAGATGGCCAGCCCGAACATCGAACCGGCCGCCGAACCGACGCCGAACGCCGCGGTGCCGGCGCCGTTGTACCGCCCGCGCAGGTGGTCGGGCGCCGCCATCGCCGGGTAGGCGAACACCGACGGCCCGGCGATGATCTCCGCGAGCGTCCACACCAGCGTGCCCACGACGAACACGGCGGCGCCGAACGGCAGCGCGTAGCAGGCCAGGCCACCACCGAGCAGCAGGAAGCCGAGCGCGATCACCACGCGCATCGGCCAGCGCTGGGTCACCTTCGTCACCAGCAGTTCGAGACCGATCACGATCGCGCCGTTGAGCGCGACCATCGCGCTGAACCAGACCGTGCCGAGTCCGGCGTCGCGCATCGCCACCGGCAGCGTGCTCAGGTACTGCACGTACACCGCGGCGTTGATCGCCATGGCGGCCAGGAACAGCACGAACCGGCCGTCGCTGGCCACCGCCAGGTAGCCGTCGCGCCGCTGCGAATCACCGCCGGGCTCCTGATCGCCGGGCTCCCGATCGCCGGCAGCCTCCCGATCGCCGGCAGCCTCCCGATCGCCGGCGGCCCGCGCCGTGCCGGCCGCCGCCGCCGGCTCCGGGCGTGCCCGCCGCGGGAGCAGGAACGCCGCGATCGCCGCGTAGGCCAGCGCCGCCAGCGCCTCCCCCCAGAACAGCAGGTTGTACGAGACCGCGATCAGCGCGGCGCCCAGCAGCGGCGCCAGCGTCCCGCCCACGTTGTAGGCGAGCCGGTACATCGCGAAGATCATCACCTGCCGGTGCTTCGGGGTGACCTCCGACAGCAGCGCCGTCGACGCCGGCCGGTAGGCCCCGTTCACCAGGCCGACCACGAACACCACGCCGACCAGCGCCGGGTACATCCGGACGTAGAGGATCGCCAGGATCAGCACCGCCGTGCCGATCATGCTGATCAGCACGGTCAACCTGGCGCCGAGGCGGTCGGTCATCGACCCGCCGGCCAGCACGCCGAATACCGCGCCAGTTGTGTACAAACCGAGGGCGACGCCGGACTGGGCCGGCGTGAAACCCCGCTCGACCAGGAAGAGCACGAGAAAGACCTGCAGGAAGGCGCCGAGCCGGTTCACCACGACGCCGGCGAGCATCGCCTTGGCCGCCAAGGGCGACTCCCGCCAGGTGAGCAGGATTCCGGCATCGTCGGACCGTTTCCTGGTTCGCTCGCTCATTTCCCTCGGCTTTCGCTCGTCGACGCCGGGCATGAATTCAGGCGCAACCGCCGGCCCGGGCCCTCAGGATGGCCGATGCGATGAATGGCGGGTCCGCGCCCGAATTTCTATCCGGTCAGCGACATTACGAACAGCCGGCAAAAGCGTGAACGTGCCAATCCAAATGGCGGGTTCACACCGGGTTCACACTCAGTTCACACGGCGGGTGGGCGGTCCTCGAACGGCGTGGACAGCACCACGGTGGTCCTGGTCGACACGGTGGCCGCCTCCCGGATCCGCCGCAGCAGGTCCTCCAGCTCGGCCGGGGTCGATACCCGGACCTTGAGGATGTACGACTCGTCGCCGGCGACCGAGTAGCACGCCTCGACCTCCCGCAGGTGCTCGATGCGCTGCGGGTAGTCGTCCGGTGCGGCCGGGTCGATCGGGGTCAGCGAGACGAACGCGGTGAGCGGCAGCCCGATCAGCTCGCCGTCGAGCCGGGCCGCGTACCCGCGCACGACTCCGCGCTGCTCCAGCCGGCGGACCCGCTGGTGCACCGCCGAAACGGACAACCCGACCCGCTCGGCGAGATCGGTGAAGCTGCACCGGCCGTTGGCGGCCAGTTCGCGGGCGATCGCGCGGTCCAGCTCGGCCAGCTCGCCGTGGTGCGCGGGGCTCGGCGGTGCCGTTGG
>DASSUA010000690.1:0-3546 GCA_035707525.1 Pseudonocardiaceae bacterium | reverse complement strand
CGGAGGTGTGCCGGACCATGAACGCGAGCAGCTGCTGGGTGGCCATCTGCGCGGCGAAGATGAGGTCGCCCTCGTTCTCCCGGTCCTCGTCGTCGACCACCACCACCGGGCGGCCTGCGGCGATCTCGGCCACCGCCTGCTCGATCGGGTCCATCATCGCAGCGCCACCAGCCGCTCGACGTACTTGGCGATCACGTCGACCTCCAGGTGCACCGGGTCGCCCACCCCCTTGTGGCCGAGGCTGGTGAGCGCGAGCGTGGTCGGGATGAGCCCGACCGAGAAGCTGGCATCGTCGACGTCCACCACGGTCAGCGAGACCCCGTCCACGGTGATCGACCCCTTCTCAACGACGTAGCGGCCCAGCTGTTCCGGCAGGGAGAACCGCACCAGCTCCCACTGCCCGTGCGGGCTGCGGGACAGGATGGTGCCCAGGCCGTCAACGTGGCCCTGGACCAGGTGGCCGCCGAGGCGGTCGCCCAGGCGGGCGGCGCCCTCCAGGTTGACCCGGTCGCCGGGGCGCAGCGCGCCAAGGGCCGTACGCCGCAGCGTCTCGGCCATCACGTCCGCGGTGAAGACCGGCCCATCCACGGACACCACGGTCAGGCACACCCCGTTGACCGCGATCGAGTCGCCGTGCCGGGCATCGCCGGCCACGCGCGGGCCCCGTACGGCCAGCCGGATCCCGCCATCCGTCTCGACCACCTCGGCCACCTCGCCGAGCTCCTCCACGATCCCGGTGAACATCGCTCATACCTCCAGTTCCCGCGGCACCGCGGTGACCCGTACATCCGGGCCGACCCGGGCCACCTCGGTGATCTCCAGCTCGATCGACTCGGCCAGCGTCGCGACCCCGGCCGCGCCCAGCGCGGCCCGGCCGGCGCCGAGCAGCCGCGGGGCGAGATAGGCGACCACCCGGTCCACCAGCCGGGCGGCCAGGAACGCCCCGGCGAGCGTCGGCCCGCCCTCCAGCAGGGCGGAGCGCACGCCGCGGCCGTAGAGGGCGATCGCCAGCGCGGCCAGGTCGACCCGGCCGTCAGGCGCGGCGCCGACCTCCGCGGCGGTCGCCACCCAGGTAGGGGCGGCGGCGTCGAGGACCCGGGCGCCCGCCGGGGTACGCCCGCCGCTGTCCACGACCACCCGAAGGGGCTGGCGGATCGCGAGGGCGCCGTCGCGCAGGTTGCGCACGGTCAGCCGAGGGTCGTCGGCGAGCACGGTGCCGACGCCGGCGATGACCGCGTCCACGGTGCCGCGCAGCGCGTGCACGTCGGTCCGGGACTCCTCCGACGTGATCCACATGCTGGTCCCGTCGGCCGCGGCCGCACGACCGTCCAGCGTGGCGGCCACCTTCCAGGTCAGGTAGGGCCGGCCCCGGCGTACCGCCGTCAGCCAGGCGAGGTTGCCGGCCGCCGCCTCCGCGGCGCGTACCCCCGTCTCGACCTGCACCCCGGCGGCCCGCAACCGCTGCACGCCGCCGCCGGCCGCCGGGGTGGGGTCGCGGACGGCGACCACCACCCGGGTGAGCCCGGCGGCCAGCAGCGCCGAGGTGCACGGGCCGGTGCGGCCGGTGTGGTTGCACGGCTCCAGGGTGACCACGGCGACGCCGCCCCGGGCCGCCTCACCGGCCTGGGCGAGCGCGACGATCTCGGCGTGCGGCCCACCGGCGTAGGCGTGGAACCCCTCCCCGACCACAGTCCCCGCGGCGTCGAGCAGGACGCAGCCGACGACCGGGTTGGGGCTGGTGGTGCCGAGACCGCGGGCGGCCAGCGCGATGGCACGCCGCATCGCCTCGTCCTCGGCCGGGCTGGCCACGTCACTCCCCCTGTCGGTCGCGGTACGCCGCGCGCCGGCACGAGGGCAGGCGGGCGGGATCGGCGGACCGACCCGGGAGAGCGCGCCAGAGCACACCCTCCTCCCGCGCGCTGCCTCCCATCCGGACTGTCACCGTCGGCCCTGGAGTCACACCAGGTCCACCGGCCACTGGATGTGGCCGGGTCGCGGGCTTGACGCTGCTTTCGCGCCTTACCGCCGGTTCGGAATTGCACCGAGTCCCGCCAGCGCGTGGTGGGTACGGATCGAGTCTCCCACGCCGGGCGTGTCAAGGCCGACGGGACCTACGTCACAGCTGGCTCACGTCACAGCCGGCTCGCCAGGGGACCTGCGCCGGTCGACCGCCACGTACGAACCCGGCTGGGTCTTTGCCACGCTCTTCATCTCGGAGGCGACGGCGATGATCTCGCGCGGGTTGGTGTAGACCCGGCTGGTCGACAGGGCCACGCCGATCGAGATCGTCACCAGGTTGGCCCGCCGGACCTGGCCCCGCCGGTCGGTCAGCTCCAGGTAGCCGCGCCGGGCGTCGACCGGGTCGTAGAGCGTGTCGGCAGCGGCCTCGAAGTCCACCACCGCCTTCTGGGTCAGCGGAAACACCTGGTCGGGCGTGCACACCACGATGAAGTCGTCGCCGCCGACGTGCCCGAGGAACGCCGGTGGCAGGTCCACCTCCACCATCGCCCGGTGCAGCGAGCGGGCCAGCGCCGCGATGAACTCGTCCCCGCGCAGGAAGCCGTACGCGTCGTTGACGCTCTTAAATCTATCGATATCAATGTGGCAGACCGCGTAGTCGGTGCCGCTGCGGGCCCGGTCCTGGATCTCCCGCAGGATCCGGCTGTTGCCGGGCAGCCCGGTCAGCGGCGACACCTCCCGGAACTCCTGGTTGCGCCGCAGCATCGAGCGGACGCGGGCGACCAGCTCCAGCGTGTCGAACGGCTTGACCAGGTAGTCGTCGGCGCCCGCGCTGAGGCCGTGGACCTTGTCCACGGTCATCCCCTTGGCGGTCAGCATGATCACCGGCAGGGCCGAGGTCATCGGGTCGGCGCGCAGCCGGCGGGTCAGCTCCAAGCCATCCACCTGCGGCATCATCCAGTCCACGATCGCCAGGTCGGGCCGGTGCTGCTCGACCAGGCCGAGCGCGGCCTCGCCGTCGTTGGCCACCAGCACCTCGAAGCCCTGCAGGCGCAGGTTCACCTCGACGAAGCGAACGATGTCGACATCGTCGTCGACGACCAGGATCAGCTGTGGCCGCTCGTCGGCCAACTCGGTCACGGTGCTCGGCCTACCGCGCTCTCGGCAACCCTGCGCAGCCGCCGGACCGCCTCGGCCGGGTCGTCCGTGCCGTACACGGCCGTGCCGGCCACGAACGCGTCCGCTCCAGCCGCCACGGCCTGCTCGATGCTCTCCTCGTCGATCCCGCCGTCCACCTCGATGCGCAGCTCAAGGTGGCCGCTGCGGGCACTGACCCGGGCCGCGCGCACCTTCTCCAGCAGCGGGGGCAGGAACTTCTGGCCGCCGAACCCCGCCTTGATCGTCATGATCAGCAGCATGTCGAAGTGCGGCAGGATCTCCAGGTACGGCTCGACCGGTGTGTCCCGGTCGATGGCGAGCCCCACCCGGGTGCCGGCGGCCCGCAGGTCCCGGGCCAGCGCCACCGGGTCGCCGGCCGCCTCCGCGTGGAAGCTCACGCTGTACGCGCCCGCCTGCGCGTACCCGAGC
>DASSUA010000689.1:0-3299 GCA_035707525.1 Pseudonocardiaceae bacterium | reverse complement strand
CCGGCGCGGCCCGCCGCTTCGCCGCCGGCGACCGGGGCGCCCGCACCGGCATCGACGCCCCCGGCGAACTCGGCGAGGTGGCGCACGCCTTCGACACGATGGCCGACGAGGTGGTCCGCGCCGAGACGGTCCGCCGCCGGCTGGCCGCCGACGTCGCCCACGAGCTGCGTACCCCACTCGCCGCGCTGCAGGCCGGCCTGGAGGAGCTGCGCGACGGCCTGCGCGAACCAGACACGCAGCGGCTGGCCGCCCTGCACGACCAGACGCTACGGCTCGGCCGCGTGGTGGCCGATCTGGCCGACCTGTCCGCCGCCGAGTCCGCCGCCCTGTCGCTGCGGCCGGCCGACACCGACCTCGCCGAGGTCGCCCGGGCGGCGCTGGCCGCCCGGCGCCCGCAGTTGGATGCGACGGGCCTGCGCGTCGACGCCGACCTGGCCGGCCCGGTACCGGTGCGGGCCGACCCGGACCGCATCCACCAGGCCATCGCCAACCTGCTGGCCAACGCTGTCCGCTACTGCCGCCCCGGCGACCGGGTGACCGTACGCGCCCACCCCGAGCAGGGATCGGCCGTGCTCACGGTCGCCGACACCGGGCCCGGCATCCCCGCCGACGAACTGCCGTACATCTTCGACCGGCTGTGGCGCGGCCACCGGGCGCGCACGGTCGCCGGGTCCGGCATCGGCCTGGCCGTGGTCCGGGAACTGGTCGCCGCCCACGGCGGTACCGTCCACGCGGATTCACCGCCCGGCGGCGGCACCACCGTCACCATCCGTCTGCCGCAGGCCGTACCTGATCCGCCAGGACCGTGGCGCCGATAGCCTGCCTCGGGCAGGCGGGCGGGAAGAGCACGGTCGAGGCTGGCCCAGTGTGGATACCGCGAAAGGTCCGCTGGGCGAGCGCGGCCGGCGCTGCGGACGTCATATTCGCCGCACTGCGGCGCCGACGTTCGCCGGTCCACCCGCGATTCGGGGCGGCTGTGTCAGCCGGTCAGGGTGTCCAGGGCGGCGCGCAGCCGGGTGGTGGCCTCGTCGGCGACGTCCTCCAGCTCGGGCTTTCCGGTGATCTGGACCATGATCTGTGGGTCGAGGGCCTGCACCAGGGTGGTGTCCGGTCCGTCGGCGCGGACGACGACGTTGCAGGGCAGCAGGAGGCCGATGTCGCGGTCGGCGTCCAGCGCCCGGTGAGCCAGCGGCGGGTTGCAGGCGCCGAGGATGAGGTAGTCCTCTATCTGCGCGCCGAGCTTCTCCCGCAGGGTGGCCCGCACGTCGATCTCGGTGAGGACGCCGAAGCCCTGTTCGGCCAGCGCGGCGCGGACCCGTTCGACGGTGGGCGTGAACGGGGCGGGCAGGCGCACGGTGATGCCGTAGGACATGGTGTGGTTGCCTTCCTGGGTCGGTGGGTGGATCAGTCGCAGGTACTCGCGGTCGCCGAGCAGGTCCAGCCGGCGGCGCAGCACCGGGTTGTCGATCGCTTGGCTGCGGTGGCGGGCGATAGCGCGCCATTGCCGCTGGCGGGACACGGCGAGCACGACGTCGAGTTCCGCCGGGTCGCGGCCGGTGAAGCAGGTGCCGAGTTCGGCGTTGAGCCGGTGTGCAACCGGTCGGGGCAGCGCCCAGGCCAGCACCGGCAGGCTGGCGGTGCGGGCGGCGACCAGCGCCGCCTGGGTGGCGCGGTGATGGTCGGGGTGGCCGGTGACCCCGCCGGGGTCGAAGACCAGCAGGTGGCTGGGGTGTTCCTCGGCGATTACCCGCACGATGTGGCCGGCCAGCTCGTCGAGCGGTACCGCGGCGAGCCGGCCGTCGGGGTAGCGGTGCAGCTCGACCCGGGACAGCCGCAGCTCGGCCGCTGCGGCCTGCAGCTCCTGGGGCCGGACCACCGACAGGTCACCCGCCCGGCCGTGCAGCGTGGATGCCTCGCCGTGGGTGAAGCAGATCAGGCCGGCCCGGGCGTCGCGGATGACCAGCTCGGACAGGACCGCACCCAGCCCGAACGATTCGTCGTCCGGGTGGGCGACCACCGCCAGCACCCCGGTGACCCGCGCGAGCAGATCGTGCCCGCCGTCGAGGGTCATCGCGCTCACCTCTCTGTTCCAGCTATACCCCCCTGGGTATGCGTCAGTCGGCGACCGGTTGAGGTCGCCGACCGACGCACCCGGTCCGGTCACCGGGCGGACCAGTTCTGGAAGGCGGTCAGGTGGTGCTGCGAGGCGGTGAGCAGGTGTGTGTAGACCCGCTGCACGTCGGGCGCGGTCAGCCCGTTCAGCGCGGCCTGCAGGTCGGCGATGTCGGTCCGCTCGACCGTCTGCCCGACCTGCAGCGCGGCGGCCTGGTTGGCCTGGCCCTGCGCGAGCAGCTTGTCGTAGCTGGCCTGCACGGCCGGGTCGCTGAACTGCCCGGCCGGCTTGCCGGCGGTCGGGTCGGCCAGCCCGTAGCGGGCCAGCAGGGTACGGACCGAGGTCAGGTGCTGCGTCTCGGACGCGGCGATCCGGTCGAAGACCACGGCCGGGTACTTGCCGGCGAACGCCGTGTACAGGTCGTGGGCGAGCTTCTCCTCCTGGGCCATCGCGGCGAGGGTGGTTTTCTGCTGCTCGGTCAGGGTGCCCTGGGCCGCGGTCACGGCCAAGCCGCCGCAACTGCCGTCCCGGGCGGTGGCGCCCATCCCCGCGCGCATGCCGCTACCCGGCCCCATGCCCATGCCGTTACCCGGTCCCATGCCGTTGCCGCCGTACCACCCCGGGCCGGGCTCGGACGCGGCAACCGTCGACGGGCCGAACGGGCCCACACCAGCGACGGCGGGCGCCGCCACCGCCAGGCCACCGAGCCCGAGCGCGCCCGCGGCGACCAGAACCGCCGCCCGGCGCGTCGTCGTCTTCATGACTCCTCCTTCATCGATTCCTTCTTGGTCTGACACCCCAACGGTCGCGCCGAGGCGTGCGACCGGGATGGAACCGGTATGGAGACGGTGTGAAGAACGGACCCAGCCTCAGGAGCCACCACGGCGGTGTCGAACGCGTCGGCGGTACGCCCATCGACCGGTACCCGAATCGCTCGACCATCCTCGGTTGCGGAAAGCGTCATCGATCCGGAGCCTTTCGACGCGCCGGACGGTCGCCTGGCTGCTGGTCGCGTCGCACGGCCGTGGTCACGCGTCGGGCTCGTGCCGTGGCCGACCGGGGTGACGGCGCGACGGCTGGATCCCGCATCAGGCGAGTGATAGGACGCGGAGCAGGTGGCGGGCGGCTTCGCCACCGCTGTCCCGTGCGGTTGCCAGGGCGCGGGGACCGTCGAGGTTGTCCAGCA
>DASSUA010000688.1:0-6407 GCA_035707525.1 Pseudonocardiaceae bacterium | reverse complement strand
CGGCTGCGAGTGCGCAAGGTCGCGGCGGTGGCCGACGGCGCGAGTGACGGCGCGCCGCTGCCGGTCCGGGACGTCCTGTCGACGGTGCTGCGCAACGACGGCCACGCGTTCGCGGTCGGGCACAACCACCCATCGGGCGATCCGACGCCGAGCGTCGCCGACCGCAACGCCACGATGCGGCTGCTCACCGCGGCGCAGGCTGCGGGTCTGAAGTTCCTCGGTCACGTCGTGGTGACCGACGACGACTGGAACTCCGCGTGAGCCGGCGAAGCGCTACGGGCGTTTGGGGAACCGGCCGAAGTCCGGCTGCCGGCGGCCGGTGTAGGCGTCGCGGCCCTCCTGAGCCTCCTCGGTCATGTAGAACAGCAGCGTCGCGTCCCCGGCCAGCTGCTGGATCCCGGCCAGCCCGTCATCGGCGGCGTTGAGCGATGCCTTGAGCATCCTTAGCGCGAGCGGTGAGTGGCGAAGCATCTCGCGACACCACTTGACGGTCTCACGTTCCAGGTCGGCGAGTGGCACGACGGCGTTGACCAGGCCCATGTCCAGTGCCTGGCTGGCGTCGTACTGGCGGCACAGGAACCAGATCTCGCGCGCCTTCTTCTGGCCGACGATCCGGGCTAGCAACCCGGACCCGTAGCCACCGTCGAACGAGCCCACCTTGGGTCCGGTCTGACCGAAGCGCGCGTTATCGGCGGCGATCGTCAGGTCGCACACGATGTGCAGCACGTGGCCGCCGCCGATCGCGTAGCCGGCGACCATCGCCACGACCGGCTTGGGGGTGCGGCGGATCTGGATCTGCAGGTCGAGCACGTTGAGTCGGCCAATGCCCTTCTGGGCGACGGCGTCGGTGGTCGAATCGCCGAGGTAGCCGTCGTCCCCACGGATGCGCTGGTCGCCGCCGGAGCAGAAGGCCAGGTCACCCGCGCCGGTCAGGATGATGGCGCCGATCCGGTCGTCGTCGCGGGCGGTATTGAAGGCATCGGAGAGCTCGAAGAGCGTCTGCGGGCGGAACGCGTTGCGCACCTCGGGGCGGTTGATCGTGATCTTGGCGATGCCTTCGGCCGTCTCGTACCTGATGTCGCGGTACTCGCCGGCCGGCTGCCAGTCGGCGCCCGGCTCGATGGTGGACTTGGCGGGATCGGTCACCTGGGTCACCCCGCAAGGCTAACCACCGCGCCAGCCGCCCACCGGGTTGCCGGCAACGCACCGCGATCGCCGCCTGAGCGCTACCGGAGTCGGTGGTGATCTGCGGGCCGCGGGCCCGGCAGCTACCGTCGGCGGTGGTCTGCACGGCGCGGGCCGGCAGCTACCGTCGGCGGTGGTCTGCACGGCGCGGGCCGGCGGCTACCGTCGGCGGGGTGAGCGCGGTGCGGGTCGTCGAGTGTGACGGCTCGGCGGCGTCGGCGCTGCTTGTGGCCGAGGCACTGGCCGAGGCGCTGGCCGGCGGGCCGGCGGTGCTGCCGGTCCCCGACGCGCCGGCCGCGGAGCGCGACCGGTTGATCGCGGCGGCCCGGCCGGAGCTGGGCTCGGCTGCGGCTGTGCTCGTCGCCACGTCAGGCTCGGGCGGTGAGGTCAAGCTCGTCGAACTGCCCGCGGTCGCGCTCGTCGCCTCGGCCGAGGCGACCCTTGAGCGCCTCGGCGGCCCCGGCGGCTGGCTGCTGGCGCTGCCGGTGCGGCACATCGCCGGGCTGCAGGTGCTGGTGCGTTCGATCGTCGCGGGTACCGAGCCGGCGGTCCTCGATCTTCGGGGCGGTTTCCGCCCCGAAGCCTTCGCCGCGGCGGCCCGCGACCTTCCGAGCCACGCCTGCGGCGATCTACCGAACCACACGTGCGGCGATACTCCGAGCGTCAGCTCCGGCGACGTTGCGGGTTTCGCCCCTGGCTCCCGGCGCCGGTACACCGCGCTGGTGCCCACCCAGCTGGTCAGGCTGCTGCGGGCGGGCGGGCCGGCGCTCGACGCGTTGCGCGGCTTCGACGCGGTCCTGGTCGGGGGCGCCGCGACGCCCCCGGAGCTGGTCGGCAGGGCCAGGGCGGCGGGGGTGCGGATCGTCACCACGTACGGCATGACCGAGACCGCGGGTGGCTGCGTCTACGACGGCCGGCCGCTGCGGGGCGTGCGGGTGAGACTGGACGGCGAACGGCGGATCCACCTCGGCGGGCCGACGCTGGCGGCGGGTTACCGGCTGCGCCCCGACCTCACCGCGGCGGCTTTCGCCGGAGGCTGGTTCCGCAGCGGCGACGTCGGCCGGCTGTTCCCGGACGGCACGCTCGAGGTGCAGGGCCGTGTCGACGACGTGATCGTCACCGGTGGCCGCAAGGTCGCCGCGGTGGTCGTCGAGCGGGCCTTGGACGCTTCCCCCGACATTGCCGAGTCGTGCGTGGTGGGCCTGCCCGATCCCGGGTGGGGCGAGCTGGTGGCGGCGGCCGTGGTGCCGAGTCCCGGCGCGGCGCCCGACCTGGACGCCCTGCGTGCGGGGGTGCGGGAGGTGGCCGGCCGGGAGGCGGTGCCGAAGTTCGTCGCGATTCTCGACGAGCTGCCCCGGCGCGGCATCGGCAAGATCGACCGCGATGCCGTGCGGCGGCACCTCGCCGAGCGGCACGCACACCGGGTGGGCAGCGGCGCCCCGCGGCGGGCCGATCCGGCGCCGGCCGATCCGGCGCCGGCCGCTTCGGGGCCGGGCGATCCCGGCTCGGCCGCTTCGGCGCCGGGCGATCCGGCGCCGGCCGATCCGGTGCCGGGCAATCCGGCTGGGTGATCGAACGGCACGGTAGCGTCACACCACCATGGCCACCGCAGGACAGTGGATCGAGGGCGCCCGCCTGCGCACCCTGCCGAACGCCGTCGCGCCGGTGGTGGTCGGCACCGGGGCCGCCGCCGCGATCGACGGGCTGGTGTGGTGGCGGGCGGGGGTGGCCCTGTTGGTCGCGCTCGCGCTGATCATCGGCGTGAACTACGCCAACGACTACGCCGACGGCGTTCGGGGCACCGACCGGATCCGGGTCGGCCCGGTTCGGCTGGTCGGTTCGGGGCTGGCGGCGCCGGAGTCGGTCAAGCGGGCGGCCTACATCGCCCTCGGCGTGGCCGCGGTCGCCGGGCTCGTGCTGATCATCGGATCGCGGCAGTGGCTGCTGCTCGTGATCGGCGCCCTCTGCCTGCCGGCCGCCTGGTTCTACACCGGCGGTAAGCGCCCGTACGGCTACCGGGCCCTCGGCGAACTCGCCGTCTTCGTGTTCTTCGGCCCGGTCGCGGTGCTCGGCACGCTGTACGTGCAGACCGGGCAGATCAACGGCCTCGCGATCGGCTGCTCGGTGGCGGTCGGCGCCTTCTCCGCGGCGGTGCTGGTCGCCAACAACCTGCGCGACATCCCGACCGACACCGAGTCCGGCAAGCGAACGCTCGCCGTGCTGCTCGGCGACCGGGACACGCGCCTGCTGTACCTGGCGCTGGTCACGGTGCCGTTCGTGCTGACGATCCTGCTCGGGCTGCGGGTGACAGCGGCGCTGGCCGGGCTGGTGGCGCTGCCGCTGCTGATCCCGCCGGTGCAGCGGATCCGGCGCGGCTACAGCGGTCGCCGGCTGATCCGTGTGCTGCGCGACACCGCGGTGGCCATGCTCGCCTGGTCGGTCGTGACCGCCCTGGCGCTCGCGTTCGGCTGAGGCGAGGGAAAGCCAGGCGAGGCGCCGCTACCAGCTGCTGTGCCGCAGAACGGTGCCACCGCCGCCGTCGTCGTCACGCCCGTCCCGACTGTCCCGGCGCAGGCGCCCGGGAGTCTCCGACTCGATCACGTCGTCGACGGAGTAGGCCTCCTCGAACTTGCGGTACACCTGGGCGAGCCTGTCCAGGTCTGTCGAGAACGCGGCGCGCACGCCCGGGTCTTGCATGGCCTCGCCGTCCACGATCTGCCGCCAGGTCAGCTCGGCGCGGTCGACCCGCTCGGCGAGCGCGCGCAGTTCCCGTGGGGCGTCGTGGGCGTGCGCCGCCTGGTCGAGCTGCCGGAGGTCGTCGTCGGTCACGCGGCCCGGCCGGATCTGCGCCTTGACCTGCTGGGCTCTGGCCAGGGCCTGCTGGCCGCGCTCCACGGCGGCTCGCAGGTCGGCCTCGGCGGCCCGCAACTGCGGGGTCTTCCAGCTGTCGTCGCGCAGCGGATCCTTCGGGTAGGTCATCTGGAGTGGTCCTGTCGAGGTCGGTTCGGTCACCAGGATCCGCTGCTGCCGCCGGAAACCGTGCCGGCGGACGTCGTGCTGCCGGTGGCCTGGTTGAAGCCATTGCCGGCGGCGTCGACCTGGTCCTGCACGGAGTCGGCAGCGGCGACGGCGTCGTCGACTCCCCCGGTCAGCTGCCTGGCCAGGTCGAGCGCGTCCCCGACGTCGCGCACGTCGGGGATCATTTCCAGCGCGCCGCGGATCCGGCCGACGGCGTCGAGCAGCTGCTGGGCGGCCTCGATCACGCCGCGGATGGTTTCGATGATGCCCATGATCGACTGGTAGATCTGGTAGGCGTCCCAGACGATCTTGATCGCCCTGGCCCAGCCGACGAACGGGATCGGCAGCATCGCGATCGCCTCGAGCAGCTTGTCGACCAGCCGCTGCAGCAGGTCAAGCGCCTCCTGGCACAGCTGCTGCGAGACCTCGGCGACCACCTCGAAGCCGTCGCCGACGAGCCTGGCCAGCGCGGACTCGGCGCTCAGGGCGCCGGCCCAAACGGTGTTGACGTGGTTGGCGAACGAATCGGCGGCCCCGCCCGTCCAGTGCTGGCGCAGGATCTCGACGTTGGCCGTCAGGTTGTTCGAGATCGCGTCGACGGCCGCCCCGACCGAGCGCCACGCGTCGCCGTTCGCCGCGATCCTGGTCCAGTCGCCGGTGATCGGCGTGATGACCGTCTCGATCAGGCTGCGGCCGGTGATGCGCTCGAAGATCCAGTCGACGGCCTGCACCTGGATGCTCTGGTCGGCGATCATCTCTTCCAGGCCGCCGCTGCGGACCTCGGGTGGTTGCAGGTGCCCGTCGACCGGGTCGACGTCCGAGTAGGACATCAGCGCCCCCGCACCGGGACGGGGACCGGCGGCATCTGGATCGAGTCGCGGTTCGCCGCCTGCCGCTGATCGGTGGTCTCGTAGCTCGCCGCGGTGCTCTCCAGGCCGTCGGCGCTGCCGTCGAGCCGGTCGCGCCCGAAGGCGAGGGACGCCGCGTAGATGCCCCCGACGCCCTGCACGACCGGCTGCAGGACGGCGAGCAGGCCGGTGAACCCGCTGACGTTGCAGCCCTCGCTCCTGGTGAAGGAGCTGATCGCATCGAACTGGCCGGCGAGGGTGCGCATGTACTGCGCGAAGGTCCGCAGCTCGGCCGGTTTGACAGAGAACTCGCTCATGCGCCGACTTTCGGTAGGCCAGGTTGGCAGAGAGTGCTCGAACTGGCCGTGCGACGCACCCCGCGGCGCCCCGGTTCCACCGCGCGCGAGGCAACGGAAGGTCGGTCAGGCGAGCCAGGCGCCGGTGGCGTGGAAGGCGCCCAGCACCGGCTCGTACTGCCCGAGATCCAGGCCGTGCGCCCGGACCCATGAGTCGTTATAATAAGTATGCCCGTACCGCTCGCCCCCGTCGCACAGCAGGGTCACGACGCTGCCCTGCAGGCCGGCGGCGAGCATCTCGGCGATCAGGCCGAACGCACCCCACAGGTTGGTCCCGGTGGAGCCGCCGACGCGGCGGCCGAGCACCCGCTCCACGTAGCGGATGGTCGCGATCGAGGCCGCGTCCGGGACCTTGATCATCCGGTCGATCACCTGGCCGACGAACGACGGCTCGACCCGGGGCCGGCCGATGCCCTCGATCCGCGATCCCTCGCCGGAGCGCCTCGACGGGTCGGAGTCGCGCCAGGCGTCGAAGAACACCGAGTTCTCGGGGTCGACGACTGCGAGCCGGGTGTCGTAGCGCCGGTAGCGCACGTACCGCCCGATGGTCGCCGAGGTGCCGCCGGTGCCGGCGCCGGTCACGATCCAGCGGGGCACCGGGTGCCGCTCGAGGGCGAGCTGCTCGAAGATCGACTCGGCGATGTTGTTGTTGCCGCGCCAGTCGGTCGCGCGCTCGGCGTGGGTGAACTGGTCCATGAAGTGCCCACCGCACTCGGTGGCGAGCCGGCTCGACTCGGCGTAGATGGCGGCCGGGTCGTCGATCAGGTGGCACCGCCCGCCGTGAGCCTCGATCAGCTCGATCTTCTCGCCGCTCGTCGTCCTCGGCATGACGGCGATGAACTCGAGCCCGAGCAGCCGCGCGAAGTACGCCTCGGAGATCGCGGTGGAGCCCGACGACGCCTCGATCACGGTGGTGCCCTCGGTCACCCAGCCGTTGCAGATCGCATACAGGAACAGCGACCTGGCCAGCCGGTGCTTGAGGTTGCCCGTCGGATGCGTC
>DASSUA010000687.1:0-3646 GCA_035707525.1 Pseudonocardiaceae bacterium | reverse complement strand
GCTGCGTCCGCCGTGAGGCCGGCCGGCCCTGGCGAAACTGTTGGCACCCCGGCCGGCGATGGCGGCGCTGAGGTGGGGCGCATGCCCCAGATCCCTGGCACGACCATGGCCACGCCGACCACGAACAGCACCGCCCAGAAGGCATTGCCGATGCTGTGCCACAGCAGGATGCCGATGATCGGGCCGAGCGCGTAGCCAAGCTGGAAGGTGGCGTGCGCGCTGCCGAGGTAGCGGCCGGCGGCATGCGGCGGCGCGACCTTCATCGGGTAGGCGAAGGCCTGCGCCCCGCCGACGGACTGGCCGAGTGCGGCGAGCCCGGTGAAGAAGTAGATCACCATGAGCCCGCCGGGCAGGCCGTAGCCGCTGCGCCCGACCACCAGCATCAGCCAGCCGACGATCACGGCGACCCACGGCACCCACCGCTGCGTCACCCGCACCACCGGGAGCTCGCAGGTGATGATCAGCAACGCCGACAGCGTCGCGGCCGAGCTGTACGCCCACACCGGGTAGTCGGCGGCCAGCAGCATCAGCGGCAGCACCGCCATGAACTGGATGTGCACCAGCCCGTTGACGAACATCAGTGCCAGGTAGGCCAGGTACCTCGTGTCCCGCAGGATCAGCAGGTAGGTGCCCTTCTTGGCCTTGCTGCGAAGGTCGATCTTGGTGCCGGCCGCCGCTGGCTTGCCTTCCGGCTCCCGGACGGCCTGTTCGGATTCGCGCACCTTGTCCGGCGAGAGCAGGAACGCGGCGATGCCGGCGTAGGTCAGCGCCGAGATCGCATCGAAGTAGAACACCAGGTCCCAGTTGATCTGGCTGAGCCAGGCGGCCACGAGCGGCCCGATCACGATGCCGGTGTGCAGCGCCGTCCGGTACATGGCCATCGTCATGACCTGCCGCGACGCCGGCACCAGCCCCATCAGCAGCGCCGTCACCGCCGGCCGGGCGGCCTGGGTCATGGCACCGGCCAGGGTCACCGCGACCACGATCGCGCCGAACACGTCCAGCATGGTCACCGACAGCGTCAGCAGGGCCGCCGAGCCCACCGAGAGCACGATCGTCCAGCGCGGTCCGAGCCGGTCCGACATGCCGCCGCCGAACAGCACGCCCAGAATCGCGCCCGCCGAGTAGGCGCCGAGCGCGATACCGGCCTGACTGCCGGTGAACCCGCGTTCATCGACCAGATACAGGACCATGAACGCTTGGAGAAAGGCGCCGAACTGGTTGATGAACACGCCGAGCAGCACGAAGCGCGCGGCCATCGGCAACTCGCGGAACGTCTGGAGCACGCCGGCTTGCGCCTGCTCACGCCGATCAGCCGCGCTCGTCACGAGACCACCACTCCCTGTGCGTCCCAGGCCGCGCGAAATGCACCAGACACAGGCGGCCCGACACGACCGATTCCCCGACTTGGGACACCCTAGATGACACGACTGGGCGAGCATGCCAACGTCGGGGTGAAAGTGCTAGCCCTGCGCAATTAAGGTTCGCAGACATTGGGCCGACCGTGTTACCTGCGTACCTGTCAACGACCGGCCGGCCAGGACCCTGTTCGCCTAGGGTGGACTGGGTGCGCGCCTCCCCCACCCTGCCTGAGCTGCTTGACGAGTGCGTGACCTGGTACTTCGAGAACCACCCGATCGCGGCGTCGGCCGCCGGCGCGGACGGGTTCGACGACCGGCTCGGCGACTTCTCCGCCGCCGGGTTCCAGCGGCGGGAAAGCGACCGCGACGGCTGGCTGACCCGGTTCGAGTCGGTGCCGGACGATGGCCTCGGGCCGGACGACCTGATCAACCGCGACCTGCTGATCAGCCACCTGCGCGGCGAGCGCGTGATGGCCGACTGGCAGGCCTGGCGGCGCGACCCGACCGTCTACGTCTCCCCCGTGTTCAACGCGCTGCATCTGCCGTTCCTGCACCGGATGCGCCCCGAGCCCGAGCTGGTCGCCGCCGCCAGCGCCCGCCTCGCGCAGATCCCGGCGGTCTTCGCGGCCTGCCGGGCCAACCTCGACCCCACGCTGGCCTCCCCGCTGCTCGTCGGCCGGGCGCTCGGCCAGGCCGGCGCCGGCCGCCGGTTCGTCACCGAGACGCTGCCGGCGGAGGTGACCGACGAGGCGCACCGGGCCAGGCTCGCCGCCGCAGCGGAGCCGGCGGCGGAGGCGTTCGACGGGCTGGTCGCGTTCCTGACCGAGTTCGCGGAGCGCGCGTACGGCGGCTGGCAGCTGGGCGAGAGCCTTTACTCGCGGCTGCTGTGCGAGCGCGAGCTCCTCGGGTTCGGCACCGAGGAGCTGCACCGGCTGGGCCGGCTGGAGTGGGACTCGCTGCATGGGGAGCTGACCGACCTGACCGGCCGGATGACCGGCGGCAGCGCCGGCGACTGGCGCCAGGTGGCGCAGCGGCTCGCCGACGACCACGCGCCGGACCTGGAGGCGATGCGCGCCGAGTACGACGGGCACACCCAGCGGGCCAGGGGGTTCCTGGCGGAACGGGGCCTGGTGTCGTTCGCCGAGGGCGAGTCCTGCCGGGTGGTGCCCTCGCCGGCCTTCCAGCGGCCGCTGTTCGCGGTGGCCTTCTACATCGCCGCGCCGCCGTTGAAGTCGTCGCGACTCGGGCACTTCTTCGCGCCGTACACGCCGGACGGTTCCCCGGCCGACGTGGTCCGCCAGCGGCTGCGCAGCAACTTCCGGGCACAGATGCCGACGACCGCGGTGCATGAGGCCTACCCCGGCCACCACTGGCACCTGTCCTGGATGGCGGGTTCGCCGCACATCGTTCGCAAGCTGTTCCGCACGTCGTACTTCAGCGAGGGCTGGGCGCTGTACACCGAGAAGATGATGCGCGAGCAGGGGTTCTTCTCCGAGCCCGAGCACGAGCTGGCGCATCTGCAGGCCCGGATCTTCCGGGCCGCCCGCATCGTCGTGGACACCGCCCTGCACGCCGGGGAGATGACGATCGAGCAGGCCGAACAGTTCATGGTCGACAAGGGCGCGCTCAACCAGGCAACCGCCGAGACCGAGGTCAACCGGTACTGCTCGTGGCCGACCCAGGCGCCGTCGTACCTGACCGGGTCGCTACAGATCGAGCGGATGTGCGCGGACTATCTGGCCGCGGGCCGCGGCGACCTGAGATCGTTCCACGACACGCTGGCCGGCTCCGGCAGCCTGCCGCTCGGCCTGGCCAGGCGAGCCGTTCTGGAGGAGTGACGTGCAAGCGATCCAGGTCTCCCGCACCGGTGGTCCGGAGGTGCTGGAGCTCGTCGAGCTGCCCGACCCCGAACCCGCCGAGGGCCAACTGCTGGTCGATGTCGCCGCGGCCGGTGTCAACTACATCGACACCTACCACCGCAGCGGGCTCTACCCGATGCCGGTGCCGTTCGTGCTCGGCCTGGAGGGCGCCGGCCGGGTGGCCGCCACCGGGCCCGGGGTCAGCGACTTCGCCCCCGGCGACCGGGTGGCGTGGAAGGGCGCGCCCGGCTCGTACGCGCAGCGGGTGCTCGTGCCGGTTGCCGAGGCGCTGAGGGTGCCGGACGGCGTCGACGACGAGCTCGCCGCCGCGGTGCCGCTGCAGGGCCTCACGGCGCACTACCTGGTCACCTCGACCTACCCGGTGCAGTCCGGCGACACCGTGCTCGTGCACGCCGCCGCCGGTGG
>DASSUA010000686.1:0-3576 GCA_035707525.1 Pseudonocardiaceae bacterium | reverse complement strand
GCCAGGGTCCGCCATGCGCACGTGCTGCAGTGGCAGGACCGGTTCGAGGAGGCGAGCGCGGAGTTCGGGCAGTGCCTGGCGGAGCTGGACGCCGCCGGCGACCACGCGCACTTCGTCTACCAGCACGCCGGCAAGTGCGCCTACGACTTCGCCGACTGGCCGGCCGCCGTGGCCCACTTCGAGCAGGCGCTGCGGCTGCGCGAAAGCCTCGGCGACGCGGAGCTCGTGGCGTCCACCCGGCTCGCCCTGGACGCCGCCGATGCCTGCGCGACGGCTTCCGCGGTGGCGGCGCAGCTGCACCGGCTCGTGCCGGGCGCGCACGGTGCCGCGCGCCGGCCCGGCGCCCCGATCGTCGCCCCGGCCCAGCCTTATGTGGCAATCCTGATCAACAGCCGCAACCTGCTGCTCGCCGGCCCCGCCCCGCTAGCGGCCGTGCGCGCGATCCACCGCTACCACGCCGACTGGTTCGACGGCG
Organism: Pseudonocardiaceae bacterium; assembly: GCA_035707525.1. Classification (GTDB taxonomy): domain Bacteria; phylum Actinomycetota; class Actinomycetes; order Mycobacteriales; family Pseudonocardiaceae; genus DASSUA01. The sequence goes on along the minus strand of DASSUA010000686.1, from coordinate 3,101 downwards.
CGCTCAGCGATCTGGCCGGCCGCGGCTGGCTGGAGCTAGGCCCGGACACCGTCGTGGCGACCGAGCGTTGCCGGGAGCTGCTCACGTCGATGATGGCACTGTTCGACGAGGTGCTCACCCCGCTGTGGGGCGCGCCGGCCGACCTGCTCGGCACGCTCGACGCACTCATCGACGCCGCCCGCGGCACGTCGGAAGGCGACTCGTTCGACGCCCTGGCCGCCGCCGGCCACCCCGGTGAGGGCACCGTGGCCGGCCGGCTGTTCACCGCGCTGTGCGCCCTGCGGCACCACCGCGCCGACGCGCACGCCGCCGCCTGGCAGGCGCAGGGCCTGACCGCCGACGGCGTCCAGGCGCTGGACCCGGCGCTGCCGCGACGCAGGCGCATCGAGGCTGCCACCGACCAGGTAGCCGCCCGCCCCTACCGCACCCTGCGCCGGCCAACCCGGCGCGCCCTGGTCGACACGCTCGGCGCGCTGCCGGTCTGACGCGTCACTTGGGGAGCTTCAGTTCCACAGGTGGAACTGAAGCTCCCCAAGTGCTGTGTGGCGGGCTAGGGGGCGACCTCGACGATCAGTTCGACCTCGACGGGGGCGCCCAGCGGCAGCTCGGCCACCCCCACCGCGGATCGCGCGTGCGCGCCGGCGTCGCCGAACACCTCGCCGAACAGCTCGGAGGCGCCGTTGACCACGGCCGGCTGGCCGGTGAAGCCGGGCGCCGAGGCCACGAAGCCGACGACCTTGACCACCTGGGTCACCGCGTCGATGCCGACCAGCGCGTGCACCGCGGCGAGCGCGTTGAGCGCGCACGTGCGGGCCAGCCGCTTGGCCTGCTCCGGGGTCACCCCCGCGCCGACCTTGCCGGTGGCGGCGAGCTTGCCGGCCACGATCGGAAGCTGGCCGGCGGTGTACACCAGCGACCCCGTGCGCTTGGCCGGCACGTAGGCGGCGACCGGCGGCACGACCTGCGGCAGCTCGATGCCCAGCTCGGCCAGCCGTTGCGACCAGCCCACCGTCACGCCTTCGGGCGCTTGAGGTAGGCGACCATCTGCTCACCGGTCGGCCCCGGCGTCACTGCCACCAGCTCCCAGCCGTCCTCACCCCACTGGTCGAGGATCTGCTTGGTGGCGTGGATCAGCAGCGGGACGGTTGCGTATTCCCACTTCGTCATGGCGCGCAGCCTATTCCGCCCTCGACCGGCGTCCCGCCCGGCTAGGGTCGGTTCGTGGAGCTGTGGCGGGTGGTCGGCGCCGGCGTCATCGGCGTCGGCGGTCTGGTGCTGATGATGGTGGCAGTCGCCCAGGCCAGGGACGCCGCGGCACTGCGGACCAGGCGGGGCGGCCGGGGTCCGGTCGGGCCGGTCGTGCTGCGCACGTCGCTGCTCGGGCTGGCGGTCGTCGCCGTGACGATCGTCGGCGTGCTGACCGTCCTGCCACAGCTGGTCGTGTGGACGTTGAGCGCGCTGATCTGGCTCGTCGTCGGCGTGATCATCCTGGCCGACTGACTCCGGCCGACCCAGCCGGGCCGACCCGGCGGCGGGGCCGCCGGGAGCCCGCGTCGACACGTACGCTCCAGGTCGTGACGTCCCCCGGATGGCCAGACGAGCTAGCCCGAACGCGGCTGCATGTCGTGACCGGCAAGGGCGGCACCGGCAAGACGACGGCGGCAGCCGCGCTCGCCCTCACGCTCGCCTCTGGCGGGCGCCGGACGCTGCTGATCGAGGTCGAGGGCCGGCAGGGCATAGCCCAGCTCTTCGACACGCCGCCGCTGCCGTACGAGGAGACGAAGATCGCCGTCGCGCCTGGCGGCGGTGAGCTGCGCGCGCTGGCGATCGACCCGGAGGCGGCGCTGCTGGAGTACCTGGCGCTGTTCTACAACCTCGGCTTCGCCGGCCGGACGCTGCGCCGGATGGGCGCGATCGAGTTCGCCACCACGCTCGCGCCCGGCCTGCGCGACGTCCTGATCACCGGCAAGGTCAAGGAGTGCGTCGGCCGCACCGACGCCGGCGGCCGGCACGTCTACGACGCGGTCGTCCTCGACGCGCCGCCGACCGGGCGGGTGGTCAAGTTCCTCGACGTCACCAAGGCGATGGCCGACCTGGCCAAGGTCGGGCCGATCCGCAACCAGAGCGACGCGGTCGTGCGCCTGCTGCACTCCGAGCTGACCGCGGTGCACCTGGTGACGCTGCTGGAGGACCTGCCGGTGCAGGAGACGCTGGACGCCGTCGCCGAGCTCGACACCGCCGACCTTCGCCCCGGTGTGGTGATCCGAAACCGGGTCCGCCCGTCCCGGCTTCCCACCCGCTCGCTCACCGCGGCCGCGGCCGGCCGGGTCGACGCCTCGCGGGTCCGCAACGGGTTGATCGAGGCGGGCCTGAACCTGCCGCCGCAAGTGCTGGAGGGGTTGGTGGCCGAGACCGTCGAGCATGCGCTACGCACCCAGGTCCAGGAGAGCGCGATCGAGCGGCTCGGCGAGGCGGACCTGCCGTCGGTCGAGCTGCCGGACCTCACCGACGGGGTCGACCTCGCCGCTCTGTACGAGCTGGTCGACGTGCTCACCGAGCAGGGCGTCAAGTGACCCAGCGGCGGCCGCCCCGGCTGGACCTGGCGGCCCTCCTCGGCGACCTGGACACCAAGGTCGTGGTGTGCTGCGGCTCGGGCGGGGTCGGCAAGACGACGACCGCGGCCGCGCTCGCGCTGACCGCCGCCGAGTCGGGCCGGTGTGTCGTCGTGCTGACGATCGACCCGGCACGCCGGCTCGCCCAGGCGCTCGGGCTGCGTGAGCTGTCCAACTACCCGCACCGGGTGGCCGGCGTCGGCCCTGCTGGCCCTGCTGGCCGTGCTGGCACCGCCGGCAGTGCCAACACGGCCGGCGGCCAGCTGCACGCCATGATGCTCGACATGCGCCGCACCTTCGACGAGATGGTGCAGGCCCACGCCACCCCGGACCGCGCCGAGAAGATCCTCGCCAACCCCTTCTACCAGACCATCTCCACGTCGTTCTCCGGCACGCAGGAGTACATGGCGATGGAGAAGCTGGGTCAGCTTCTCGCCCAAGACAAATGGGATCTGATCGTCGTCGACACCCCACCGTCGCGCAACGCGC
>DASSUA010000685.1:0-2787 GCA_035707525.1 Pseudonocardiaceae bacterium | reverse complement strand
CGCCGGCGGCCAGCCGGGGACCGCTCGCCGGGGTTGCGGTGCCGTGCCTGGCCGACGGGTCCACCGTGCTGCTCGCGTCCGCGCTGGCCGGGCGCGCGGTGCTGCTCAACGTGTGGTCGCACACCTGCCAGCCGTGCCGCGAGGAGCTGCCGGTGCTGCAGCGCTACGCCGCCGAGCCGGGCGCCGTCGAGGTGCTCGGGGTGCAGGTCGACGGGTCCGAGCAGGCCGGGCTCGCGTTGCTGACCGCGCTCGGGGTGCGGCTGCCCTCGGTGACCGATCCGGACGGGACGCTGCGGGCCGCGCTCGGCGCGCCCCAGGTGCTGCCGCTGACCTACGTCGTCGACCCGTCCGGCGCCGTGCGGCTGGTGAACCCGCCGGTCGTGTTCCGCTCGCCGGGCGAGGTCGCCGAGACCGTCAGCCGCTACCGCAACGATGCGGCACAGCGGTGAACCGGGTGGTCCCGGGCCCGCTGGTGGCGCCGTCCAGCGTGCCGGAATGGCTGCGGCCCCTGGTCGATGTCAGCATGGAGTTGTCCTCGGCGATGCTGACCAGGGTGCCCAGCCCGCCGCCCGGGATCGGCCGGCCCGCCGCCGTGCTGATGCTGTTCGGCGAGGACGCCCTCGGCCCCGGCACCGGCCCTGACGTGCTGCTGCTGCGGCGCAGCGACGGGTTGCCGTCGCATCCCGGCCAGGTGGCGTTTCCCGGGGGCGCCCTCGACGAGGACGACGACGGCCCCGTGGCGACGGCGCTGCGGGAGTCGACCGAGGAGGTCGGCCTCGACCCGGCCGGCGTTCGGCCGATCGCCCTGTGGCCGGAGCTGTTCATCCCGCCCTCGCAGTTCAAGGTGACGCCGGTGCTCGCGCACTGGCTGCGGCCCAGCGCGGTGGCCCCGGTGGACCCGGCCGAAACCGCGGCGGTCGCCCGGGTGCCGCTGCGGGACCTGGCCGACCCGGCGAACCGGTTCAGCGTCCGGCATCCGAGCGGGTGGGTCGGCCCCGCGTTCGGGCTGCCCGACATGCTCGTGTGGGGCTTTACCGGTGGGCTGCTGGCCGCGCTGCTCGAGCTTGGCGGCTGGACCCGGCCGTGGGACCCCAGCGACGTGCGCGATCTCGACGAGGCGTGGCGTCAGGTCGAGCAGACCCGGCCGGAGGTGGGCTGAGTTGAACTGGGTCGACCTCCTGGTGATCGTGCTCGCGCTGATCGCGGCCGTCTCCGGGGCCCGTCAGGGGATGGTGACCGCAATCGCGTCGCTGTCCGGCGTGCTGCTCGGCGCGATCGTCGGCGTGCGCATCGCCCCGGTGCTGGTCGAGCGGTTCAGCAGCGCGACGACGAGGGTCGTGTTCACGGTCGCCATCCTGATCCTGCTGGTGGCGCTGGGCGAGACGATCGGCGTATGGGCCGGCCGTACGGTCCGCGAGCGCATGCACATCGAGCCGATCCGGCAGGTCGACAGCGCGCTCGGCACGGTCGTGCTCGCGCTCGCCGTGCTGGTCGTCGCGTGGCTGGTCGCGGTGCCGCTCACCAGCGCCAGTTCGGCCGGCCTGGCCTCCGCGGTCAAACACTCGGTGATCCTCGGCACGGTCGACAAGGTGATGCCGGAGACCGTCCGGCAGCTGCCGGCCGACCTGCGGCGGCTGCTTCGCCAATCGGGCTTTCCGGACGTCCTCGGCCCGTTCGCGGCGACGCCCCAGACCGAGGTCGAGCCCCCGGATCCCGCCCTGCAGGCCAGCCCCGTGGTCCAGCAGCTACGGCCGAGCGTGCTCAAGGTGCGGGGCCGGGCGCCGTCGTGCGGCCGGGCACTGGAGGGCACCGGGTTCGTCGTCGCGCCGGAGCGGGTCATGACCAACGCGCACGTGGTCGCCGGCACCGAGGAGGTCGGCGTCGAGACCTCGCGTGGCCTGGCCCCCGGCCGGGTGGTGCTCTACGACCCGGAGACCGATGTCGCCGTGCTCGCCGTGCCGGGCCTGCGCGCGCCGCCGCTGCCGTTCGCGCCGAACGACGCCACCACCGGGGAGTCGGCGATCGTGCTCGGCTACCCGCTCGACGGCCCGTACCAGGCGTCCGGGGCCAGGGTGCGGGAGCGCATCGAGCTGCGCGGGCCGAACATCTACGAGGCCCAGACCGTGGTGCGCGACGTGTACACGGTGCGCGCGATGGTCCGCAGCGGTAACTCCGGCGGACCCATGGTCGACCCGGCCGGCCAGGTGCTCGGCGTCGTGTTCGGCGCCGCGGTCGACGACGACGACACCGGCTTCGTGCTGACCGCCGACGAGGTTGCCGACGAGGTCGCCAACGCCCCCGGGCTCGACGCCCGCGTCTCGACCGGGGCCTGCGCCGCCTGACAGCAGCTCGATAAGCCGCCGCTCAGCCTCCGAGGAACTGCACCAGGGCCCGCGTCGTGGTCAGCGGCGCCTCCTGGTGGACGAAGTGGCCGACGTCGGGCAGCAGGCGGTACTGGTAGCCGGGGCCGCCCCAGGCCGCCGACGACCGTGCCGTGGCCTCGAGCACGCACGCGTCGGCCGCGCCGTGTAGCTGCAGGACCGGCACCCGGATCCGGTGGTCGAGTGCCGCGGCGAACCGGCGACCCTCACTGCGCACCTGCGAGCGGGCGGCCCAGCGGTAGTACTCCATCGCGCTGTGCGCGACGCCAGGGATCAGCATCGCCTGCCGGTTTCGCCGCACGACCTCGTCGAACTCGGGAGCCACGGTCCACTTCGGCCCGGCCCAGCCGCGCATCAGGCGCTCGACGAGCGCCGCGCCCTCGGTGCGCAGCCGCCGCTCGGGCAG
>DASSUA010000684.1:0-2563 GCA_035707525.1 Pseudonocardiaceae bacterium | reverse complement strand
CCCGTGATCGTCGTCGCGCCGGCCCCGGCGGGCCTTCCCGCGCCCGTCGCCGCGCTCGCCTGGTAGGCCCCGCCTGGTAGCTGGGGAAACGGCTTTAACTGGGTAGCCGGAGCCGCTCTCACCGGCAGCCGGGGCCGCTTTCACCGGTACGAAACACCTCGTCACCGGGTGGAAACCCGACCGCACCGCGGGTGAAACAGCGCCGGCGGATGCTCTCCCGCAGCCGGCCCGTGAGGGGCACCGGCGACCGTCCATCGCCACCGTCCGTGCGGGAGAGGAGGCAGCGTGCCGGGGACCGACACCGGGCACACCGCCTGGTTACTCGTGTCGAGCGCGCTCGTACTGCTGATGACTCCGGGGCTCGCCCTGTTCTACGGGGGCATGACCCGGTCGAAGAGCGTGCTCAACATGCTGATGATGTGCTTCGCCACGATCGCGCTGGTCAGCGTGGTGTGGGTGGGGTACGGCTACAGCCTGAGCTTCACCGGCGACGCAGGCGGCCTCGGCCTGGTCGGCACGCTGGACTCGGCCGGGCTGCGCGGGCTGGTCAACAACCTGCCCGACGGTGGCGTACCCGAGCTGGCGTTCGTCGCGTTCCAGCTGATGTTCGCGGTCATCACGCCGGCGCTGGTGGCCGGCGCCGTGGCCGACCGCGCGCGGTTCGGCGCCTGGCTGCTCTTTGTCGCGGTGTGGGTGACCGTGGTCTACGTCCCGGTGGCGCACTGGGTCTTCTACTTCGGCGACCCCACCGACCCGGGCGACGGCGGCTGGATCGCCGACGGGCTGCCCGCTTTCGACTTTGCCGGCGGCACCGCGGTGCACGTCAACGCCGGCGCCGCGGCGCTGGCCCTGGCGCTGGTGCTGGGCCGGCGGGTGGGCTGGCCGCGGGAGCGGTTCAAGCCGCACAACGTGCCGATGGTGCTGATGGGCGCGGGCCTGCTGTGGTTCGGCTGGTTCGGCTTCAACGCCGGCTCGGCCGTCGCGGCCAACGGCACGGCCGCGCTCGCGTTCGTCAACACCCAGATCGCCAGCGCCGCGGCACTGCTCGGCTGGATCCTGGTGGAACGGGTGCGCGACGGCCGGCCAACCACGCTCGGCGCGGCGTCCGGCGCCGTCGCCGGCCTGGTCGCGGTCACCCCGGCCTGCGCCACCGTCACCCCGCTCGGGGCCATCGCGCTCGGCCTGGTCGCCGGCGCGGCCTGCGCGCTGGCCGTGGGGCTCAAGTACAAGCTCGGGTACGACGACTCGCTCGACGTGGTCGGCGTGCACCTGGTCGGCGGGGCCACCGGCGCGCTGCTGATCGGGCTGCTCGCCAACAGCTTCACCGGCAGCACCGGGGGAGTTGACGGCCTGCTCTACGGCGGCGGGCCGGCCCAGCTCGGCCGGCAGGCGGTCGCGGTCGTCGCGGTCGGGCTCTACTCGTTCGTGCTGGCGTACGCCATCGGCTTGGCCATCGACCGGACCATCGGGTTCCGGGTCCGGCCCGAGGACGAGGTCGAGGGCGTGGACACCACGCAGCACGCCGAGAGCGCGTACGAGCTCTCCCTGGCCGGCGCGGTCGTCGCGGCGGCGCACACCGGGCAGGCCGGCGACGGGAAGGTCCGGGTGACCGCCGTCCAGGAGGTGGCACGGGCGCGTACCGGCGAGCGCGGGCCGGACGCGCTGTAGGGCAGGGGGCCGGTCGCGGCAGGGACCGCTACGGGGGTGGCGGCGCGGCCGGCCCGTTACCCTTGCTCCAGGCGGCGCCCGCCGCGGCTCACCAGGCAGACAAGGATGTTGCGTCGTGTTTGACACCTTGAGCGACCGGCTCTCCGGCATCTTCGCCAAGCTTCGTGGCAAGGGCCGGCTCACCGACGCCGACATCGACGCGACCGCCCGGGAGATCCGGCTGGCGTTGCTGGAGGCGGACGTCGCGCTGCCGGTCGTCAAGGCGTTCATCGGCCGGCTCAAGGAACGGGCCCGCGGCGCCGAGGTGCACCAGGCGCTCAACCCGGCGCAGCAGATCATCAAGATCGTCCACGAGGAGCTGGTGGCGGTCCTGGGGGGCGAGGCGCGCCGGCTCCAGCTCGCCAAGCAGCCGCCCACCGTGGTCATGCTCGCGGGGCTCCAGGGCTCGGGCAAGACCACCCTCGCCGGCAAGCTGGCCCGCTGGCTCAAGGCCCAGGGGCACCAGCCGCTCCTGGTCGCCGCCGACCTTCAGCGCCCCAACGCCGTCGGGCAGCTGGAGATCCTCGGCGGGCGGGCCGGCGTGGAGGTCTACGCGCCAGAGCCGGGCAACGGGGTCGGCGACCCCGTCCGGGTGGCCCGCGACTCGGTGGCGCACGCCCGGCGCGCGATGCGCGACGTCGTGATCGTGGACACGGCCGGCCGCCTGGGCATCGACGCCGAGATGATGGCCCAGGCCGCCGCCATCCGCGACGCCGTCGACCCGGACGAGGTCATCTTCGTCATCGACGCCATGATCGGCCAGGACGCGGTGGCCACGGCCGAGGCGTTCCGGGACGGCGTCGGCATCACCGGCGTGGTGCTGGCCAAGCTGGACGGCGACGCCCGCGGTGGCGCC
>DASSUA010000683.1:0-9859 GCA_035707525.1 Pseudonocardiaceae bacterium | reverse complement strand
GACGCGTACGCCCTCGCGACCGGCCGGCTCGACGACGTCGCCGACGACCGGCTGCGCCGGATCGCCACCTGGGCACAGGCCAGCGGAAACCGGGACCTGGCAGCCGAGCACGTCCTGGACCTCCCGCCGGAGCAGGCGATCGACCTCGCCGCGGTCGCCGTGACCTTCCACTACTACAACCGCATGGTCAACGTCTTCGTCGCCGACTCGGTGTTCCCGCCGGTCATGCCCGCCTCGGCTCGCGGCCAGGCGCTACGGGTCTTCGGGCGGCTGATGCGACCGGCGGCCGGGCAGCGGTTCCGGCCGGGCGACTCCCTGGAGCTGCTGACCCCCGCGCCGCTCCCACCCGACCTCGCCTGGCTGCGGCAAAGCCGCGCCGCCTTCTCCGCCGCCGAGGCCTTCGCCAGGGCCGTCGGCGCCGTGGACGCCGCCGGCCGGCGCTCGGTGCCCCCAGCCGTCCGCGAACTCGTGCTCGCCCACCTCGCCAGCTGGACCGGCGCTCCCACCGGGCTCAGCCGCGCCTGGGTCGAGGACGCCATCGACACCCTGCCTCCCGCAGACCGGTCGGCCGGCCGTCTCGCGCTGCTCACGGCAGTCGCCTCCTATCAGGTCGACGACGAAACCGTCGAGCAGTTCCGCCGCGAGCGGCCGGCCGACCGACCCCTCATCGAGCTCGTGTCCTGGTCGGCCCTCTCGGCCGCCCGCCGGATCGGCACCTGGCTCGCGGGCACCGGCGCCCCCCGCGCCGGCGACCAACCCGCCGCCTAGCGACCTCAGGTGTCCCCACGCTGGCGACCAGCCGCTGTCTAGTTGCGCCCGTGGCCGGTTGTCGCTGTGTTGGCGGTCGGGCTGCTGCCTGGTCGTGCCCGGTTGTCGTCGGGTTGGCGGTCGGCCGCTGTTTGGTCGTGCCGTGGCCGGTTGTCGCTGTGTTGGCGGTCGGGCTGCTGCCTGGCCGTGCCCGGTTGTCCTCGCGATGGCGACCAGCCGCTGTTTAGTCGCGCTGCGCCCAGGCGTTCGCGCGCTGGCGGTCGGCCGCTGTCTGGCCGCGCCCATACGCCTCGGCGCTCTCGCAGGTCCGTCGCCTCCGCTCGATTCTCACCCACCGTGACAACGCCTGCCTTTGTCACCGCGCCGCAAAGTTGATCACGAAGTTATCGCCCTGCTGAATCGATTCGCAGGGGCGACAACCTCGTGATCAACAACGATCGCAGCCCATCGAACGCTGTCACGCTCACGGTCAGTTACGGCCGGCTCTGCGCGCCCGATCGAGGGGGCCACCACCACCATCACCATCACCATTCCGGGCACCACCCATGTCACCGCGCCTGACGCTCGGCCAGCTGGTAGCTGGCCTGATCGACCTCGGGGACCGGTCATGATCGTCGTTTCGGTGCCATCAACCGCGCTCAGCGCGGCTCACCGCACCGAAACGACGATCATGTGCGCTCCAGATACGTATCGCAGGCCAGGTGGCCGCCAGGAGAGCGGCATGATCAGCGAAAGTGTGGGCTCACCATGCAGTGCGGGCCGCGAGGTGCACGGTGGGCTCACACTTTCGGTGATCATGAACGCTGGACCGCCGTCCGGGTGGTGCCCACGGCCCGCCAGGTGGGCCGCCGGGTGGGCCCGCTGGGTGGGCCCGCTGGGTGGGCCCGCCGGGTGGCCGCCGGGTGGGCCCGCTGGGTGGCTGCCGGGTGGCCGCCGGGTGGGCTGCCGGGTGGCCGCCGGGTGGGCCCGCCGGGTGGGCCGCAGGGTGGCCGTGGGGGGTGGCCGCCAGATGGGGCCGTGGGTGGCCGTCGGGTTGGCCTGAGGCATGCGTTGGCGTTCCGTGAGCGCGCTGCGAGGCGTGGGGTAGGGGCGAGGGTAGGCCCGGGGTGGGCCGGTTGACTGATGCGTCACGTCGATGGATTGCGATGTGCCGGTTAGCCGGCGGTTAGCCGGCGGTTAGCCGGGGATGGAAGGTGGCGGATGCGCCGCGGCCCCGCCGGTGGGGCCGGCGGGGCCGCGGACGATTTCGAGCGATCAGGTGGTCGCCAGGCGGGGGGCCTGGGCCGGACGGCGCAGCAGGGCCAGGGCGGCGATGATGCCGAGCCAGGCGAAGCTGACGGCGACCGCGAAGGCCGACCGGTAGCCCTCGGTGAGGGCGACCAGCGGCTCGGCACCCTGCGAGCGGGTGGCCACGACGGTGGCCAGGATGGCGATGCCGAGCGCGCCGCCGATGTGGAAGGCGGCGGCGTTGAAGCCGGACACGAGCCCGGCGTCGGAGTTCGTGGCGCCCGACAACGAGGCGACGGAGCCGGCGACGAAGCCGGCGCCGAGGCCCGGGCCGAACAGTGCCATGCCGAGGAGCATGTCCTGCAGGTAGCTGCCGTTGGTGGAGATCTGGGTCAACGCCAGGCAGCCGAGCGCGAGCAGGGTCAGGGCGGCGACGGCTACCGGGCGCGGGCCGAACCGGTTGACGAGGCGGGCACCGGCGGAGATCGAGCCGGCGACCGAGAGCACCGTCATGACGGCGAACATGAGGCCGAACTGGACGGCCGAGTAGCCGAGCACGATCTGGGCGTACTGGGTGATGATGAAGCCCATCGCGCCGTGCACGGCCATGCCGACGGCGAGCATGACGAGGTTGCCGCCGACGAGGGCCTTGGAGCGGAACAGGTGCAGCGGCACGAGCGGTGCCGTGGAGAAGCGCTCGATGACCAGGAACACCACGAGCAGCGCCACGGCGATGCCCAGCACCGACGCGGTCCGCTGGCTGGTCCAGCCGGCCTGCGGGGCGTCGACGATCGCGTAGACGATCAGCACCATGGCGGCGGTGCTGGTGACCGCGCCGGCGACGTCGAAGGTCCGGGTGCGCCGCCAGTCGTAGCTCTCCCGCAGCACGATCGGGCTGAGCGCCACGATGAACAGGGCGACCGGGACGTTTACGAAGAAGATCCAGCTCCAGCCGAGGCCGTCGGTGAGCGGGCCACCGATGAGCGCGCCCGTCGTGCCGCCGATGCCGCCGGCCGCGCTCCAGAAGCCCAGGGCCCGGTTCCGCTCCGGGCCCTCGGCGAAGGTGGTGGTCAGGATCGAGAGCGCGGTCGGCGTCATGATCGCGGCGGCGAAACCCTGCACAGCCCTTGCCGCGATCAGCACCTCCCCCGACCAGGCGAACCCACAGGCCAGCGAGGACAACGCCAGCAGCGTGGTGCCGACCATGAACATCCGGCGGCGGCCGAGCAGGTCGGCGGCGCGGCCACCGAGCAGCAGCAGGCCGCCGAAGCTGAGCAGGTAGGAGCTGAGCACCCACTGCACGGCGGTCGGGGTGAGGTTCAGGCCGGTCGCCATCGACGGAATCGCGACGAACACGATCGCCCCGTCGAGGATGATGATGAAATTCGATGAGCAGAGCACCGCGAGCGTCGCCCAGCGGCGCCGGTCGGGACGTGACTGGGCGGTGGGCGCGGCGATCGGCCTGGTGGAGCTCTCGATCATGTGCGCTCCCGGCCTAGTTGACGTTGCAGTTGTGGTAGGCGGCCAGGTACCAGCCGTCTTCGCGCTTGACGCACGTCCAGGTGGCCCGGATGAGCTGCTCGGGGGCGACGGTGGTCTCGCCGGGGCCGAGCACTCCGCCCTCGGTGACGATGACGGCGACCGTGGGGGTGATGAAGCGCAGGTCGATCGGTTCACCGTAGACGCGGGTGCCCTTGTAGGGGCCGGCGTACCCGGCGGTGATCCACTGGCGGATCGTTTCGCGGCCTTTGCCGTACACGCCGCCGGGCAGCAGGATGGTGGCGTCCTCGGTGAAGAGGTCGGCGAACGCGTCGCCGTCGTTCGCCGCCCACGCGTCGACGACGCGCTGCGGGATGGCGGCGACGGCGGCCACCTCCGGGTTCGGCGCGCCGTTGGTGGCGGTGGGTTGGGACTCGGTCACGGACATGCTCTGGTTCCCTTCTCGGTGCGGTCGTTTCTCCTCCGGCGTCAGGCCGCCTTGGGGAATTCCTCGCCATCGCCGGAGCGCCCGGTGCCGGGGGTGGTGTCTGCGACGGCGGGGGCCGCTGCCTTGCGGCGGGGCCGGAACACCCTGACCAGGGTGCTCGGGCGCATCATCACGGTCGGCGGGGCGACCAGGCCGGCCACCTGCATGAACAGGGTGGTCAGGCGGGGGTCGTGCTCGGCGGCGGCGAGGAACTTCGAGGTGTAGGCGTTCTCGAGCCGAACCCGGAGGGTGCGCTTGCCCTCGACGCCCTCGAAGCTCAGGTCACCGCCGGCGGCCACGGCCCACGGCGCGTCGATGTGCTTGGCGATCTGGCGGAAGAACGCAAGCGGCTGCGGCACCCCGCGCTGGAGTTGGTCGCGCAGCGCCATCGCGTCGAGCGCCGCGATCGTCATGCCCTGGCCATAGACGGGGTTGAAGCTGCACACCGCGTCGCCGGTGACGATCAGGCGTTCGGGGAACCGCGTCAGGTTCTCGTAGCGGCGCCGGGTGCTGGCCGGGAAGCGGAAGGTCACCGGCTCGGTCAGCGGCTTGGCGTCGCGGATCGACTCGTAGATCTCCGGCACCGGCAGCGACTTGGCGAACGCCTCGAAGCCCTCGGGGTCGGTCGGGGCGTGGTCGCCGAGCAGGCCGGTCAGCGACAGCTCGGCATGGTTGTCGTTGTTGGTGAGCCTGGAGTAGAAGGCGCCGCGCGGGTGCTGCGGCGTGGCCACCGGGTTGATCGCCAGGTCGCCGTTGAACGGATCGGAGTTGAGCTCGTAGTGCCTGGTCGTATAGGCGAGCCCGATCTTGACCTTCTCCTCGGGCGGGCGCTGGTAGCCAAGGCTCTCCAGCCACGCCGACGCCCGCGAGCCGCGGCCGGTGGCGTCGACGACCAGGTCGGCCTCGAGCACCTCGGGCTGGCTGCCCTTGGCCTGGCTCTGCACCTTGGCGCCGATGACCCGGCTCTGGTCGGGCGTGGTGACCAGGCCGATGATGTCGGTCTGCTCGATGAGCGTGATGTTCGGGACGGCCTGCGTCCGGCTGCGTACGTAGTGCTCCAGGACCGGCCTGGTCGCCGAAAGGCAGCCGAGGCCGCTGTGCTCGGAGGCCAGCTTCCGGCCGTTGAAGTACCACCTGATGTCGCCGGACAGGTCGCCGAGCGGGATGCCGTCGGCGACCAGCTCCGGGGTCAGGCCGGGGAACAGCTCGTCGAGGATCTGGTGGCCGCGGGCCAGCAGGCCGTGCGCGTGCGGCCCGTGCGGGACGCCCTTGCGGGGCACCTTGACCCCGGTGACGATGTCCCGGTCGATCACCGTCACTTCCGCGTAGGCATCGGACAGCACCCGGGCGGCGAGTAAGCCGGCGATACTCCCACCGAGCACCACCGCACGGTCGCCGATGTGGTTGCCCATGCGGGCACCTCCTTGGTAATTCCGATCTTGCGATCCTGGCTGTTCGGATGCGATCGGGCGTCGCCAACGCCACGCGCGCCACCGTCGAATTGCATGGTCGGCCGGACTGATCGCGGACGCATCTCCTCGAATGCGCTACCGGGGGCCGGCGAAAATGGTACGGAAAGCAATGGGCCGCGGGCAGATTCGACGGCCTGCGCCGAAATCTGCCCGCGGCTGGTTCGCAAACGTCAGATGTAGAGCGTGTTCGGCGGCTGGTCGCACAGGACGCGGCCGTAGAGCTCGTAGTTGGTGGTCGGGTTCATCAGGGCGTGCAGGTTGATCGTCTGCAGGTCGCGGGCGATGCGCTGGATCGGCACGTTGCTGTAGACCGACGAGCCGCCGCTGGCCGAGGCCAGCATGTCGGCCGCCTCGCGGCCGAGGTGACAGGCTCTGGCCATGTCGGCCCTGGCCCTGGCGCGCTCCGTCAGCGTCCAGGCGTCGCCGCTGGCGCTCTTGCCGTCGATCACGCCGGCCAGCCGCTTGGCGTGGAACTCGGCGTCGTCGGCGAGCATCGTCGCCTCCGCGACCCGCAGGTGCATGACCGGCGCCTCGGCGGCCTTCTCGTAGCCGGTGTAGGTGATCTTCTTGTCCGGCAGCCGCTCCAGGAACGCCTCACAGGCCGCCTTGGCCAGCCCGACCGCGGTGCCGACCGAGGTCACCGCGGCCGTGGGCAGCAGCGGCTGGCGGTAGATCGGGGACCCGGCGTTGGCCTTGGACAGGTACTGCTCCTGCAGCGCGAGCGGCAGCGGCAGCACCCGGTGCTGCGGCACGAACAGGTCCTGCGCCACCGTGCTGACGCTGCCGGTGCCGCGCAGGCCCGTGGTGTGCCAGTCGTCGACGATCGTCAGCTGGGACAGCGGGGCCAGCGCGAAGATCGGCATCGGCGGCTGGCTGCCGTCCGGGGTGATCAGCACCGAGACCAGCACCTGCCAGTGGCTGTGCAGCGCGCCGCTGATGAACCCCCACTTGCCGTTGATCACGACGCCGCCGTCGGCCGGCGCGGCCATCGCGCTCGGGCTCAGCGTCCCGCACACCCTCGCGTCCGGGGTCGAGAACACCTCGTCCTGCGCCTCGTCGCTGAACATGCACGCGATCCAGCCGGTGATCGACCACACCGCGGCGTTCCAGGACGTCGACCCGCAGCCGCGGCCGAGCTGGCTGAACACGTCGACCAGGGTGCGCGCGTCGACCTCGTAGCCGCCGTAGCGCTTGGGGACGCGCATCTTGAAGATGCCGGCGTCGCCCATCGCCTCGATGCACTCCTCGTGCAGGCGGCGGTTCTCCTCGGTCCAGGCCGCGTTCGCCTTCAGCAGCGGGACCAGCTCCGCCGCGCGGCTGGCGAGCTTGTCTACCTGGGTGTTTTCCACAGTTGCTCCTTACTGGCTTCGGCCAGCGATCTGGCCGTCGGTGCCCAGCCGGGACACGACCTCGACGAGGGCTGCGGTGGCGCGGCGCGCCTCGTCCTCGGTGAACACCAGTGGCGGTGCGAGGACCACGTTGTTGCCGTACGGCCGGACGATCACGCCGTGCGTCTTGCGGGACTCGAAGGCGACGTTCTCGACGAACGGCGGGAACATCGGCTCGCGGGTCTCCTTGTCGGTGACCAGCTCGAGGCACGCCATCGCGCCCTCGACGCGCACGTCGCCGACCGTCGGCAGCTCGCGGGAGCTGGCCAGGCCGGCGCGGAACCAGTCGCCGATCGCCAGCGCGTTGTTGAGCAGGCCCTCCCGCTCGATGATGTCGAGGTTGGCCAGCGCGACCGCGCTGCACACCGGGTGGCCGTTGTAGGTGTAGCCGTGGAAGAAGCCGAAGCCGCCGTTGGTGATGGTCTCGGCGACGTCGTCGGTGAACAGCACGGCGCCCAGCGGGGCGTAGCCGCTGGCGATGCCCTTGGCCGAGGTGATGATGTCCGGTCGCATTTCGCGCTGCGCGGAGTCGAACCAGGCACCGGTGCGGCCGTAGCCGGTGACGACCTCGTCGGCGATCAGCAGGATGCCGTTGCGGGAGAGCACCTCGCGCACCCGTGGCCAGTAGTCCGGGGGCGGGGTGAGCACGCCGCCGCCGGCCATCACCGGCTCGCCGATCATCGCCGCGATGTTGCCGGCGCCGATCCGTTCGATCGTCTGCTCCAGCTCGTTGATCAGGAAGTCGGTCGGGTCGGCGCCGCCGTAGAGCTCCGTGCGGTACAGGTTGGGCTGGGTGAGCTTCTCGACATTGGGCAGGTTGGGGCCGACGCCCATGTGCATGGGCGGGAAGCCGGTCGCCGTGCCGCTGCCGTAGGTGGCGCCGTGGTAGGCGAAGTGCCTGGAAAGGATCCAGGTGCGGTCCTCGTCGCCGCGCCGGGAGTGGTAGAGCCGGGCGGCCTTGATCGCGGTCTCGACGCCCTCGGAGCCGCCGCTGGTGAAGAACACCCGGTTGATGCCCTCCGGCGCCAGGCCGGTCAGGCGGACCGCCAGCTTGATGGCCTGCTCGTTGGAGAACTCCAGGAAGCTGGTGAAGTACTCCAGCTCCTGCATCTGCTTGGCGGCCACCTCGGCGAGCTCCTTGCGGCCGTGACCGACGTGGGAGTGCCAGTTTCCGCCGCCGGTCGCGTCGAGCAGTTCGTTGCCGTGGACATCCCAGACGGTCGACCCCCGGCCGCGGACGATGACGATGCGGTCGGTGATGTCGCCACGCTGCATCGGATGCACGACGTGCCGGCGATCCAGGTCCTCCAGCTCGGTCCCGGACGGCGACAGGGTCGGCATGGGCGGAGAGATTGTCACGAGTAAATTCCCATCATGAGTGCGAATATCGCGATTCCGTTCGCCGAGCAAGGCCGTGAACACGGCGAGGGAGCGACCGGCGCCGTCACTCTGCCGGCAACCGTAACCAGATACTGGCGGCGGCCGTTCTTCTCGTGTGCTGAATTTGCCGGTCCCGGCGATCAAGTCCTTTATTTGATCGGTCCCCGGCCGTAGCGTGGCCGCCGTAATCTGCCGGCGCCGCCGCCCGGACCAGCCTGCCAGCCAGCCTGCCGCCAGCCGCTGCATCGAGAAAGGCCGACGAATGCTTCCTTTCCGTATCGACGTCCCGCAGGCGCAGCTCGACGACCTGCGTGCCAGGATCGCCGCGACCCGGTGGCCCGGTGAGATACCCGGATCGGGCTGGACCCGCGGGGTGCCGGTGGAGTACCTGCGCGAGCTGGCCGAGTACTGGCGCACCAGCTACGACTGGCCGGCGGCGCAGGCACGGCTGAACGCGCTTCCCCAGTTCACCACCGAGATCGACGGCGCGAACGTGCACTTCATCCACGTCCGTTCGCCCGAGGCCGGCGCCACCCCGCTGCTGCTCACGCACGGCTGGCCCGGCTCGATCGCCGAGTTCCTCGGGGTGGTCGGGCCGCTCTCCGACCCGCGCGCGTACGGCGGCGACCCGGCCGACGCCTTCCACCTGGTGATCCCGTCGATCCCCGGGTTCGGCTTCTCCGGCCCGACGACCGAGCCCGGCTGGGAGAACCGGCGGATCGCCCACGCCTGGGCGGAGCTGATGAGCCGGCTCGGCTACGACCGGTACATCGCGCAGGGCGGCGACGCCGGCGCGATGATCTCGCTCGAGCTCGGCCGGATCGACCCCGACCACGTCGCGGGCCTGCACGTCAACATGCTGATCACCGTGCCGACCGGGGACCCGGACGAGCTCGCCGGGCTGGGCGAGGCCGACCTGGGCCGGCTGGGCCGGCTGGCCCGGTTCGACTCCGAGCTGTCGGGCTACATGAAGCTGCAGTCGACGCGGCCGCAGACGCTCGCCTACGCGCTGTCGGACTCGCCGGTCGGGCAGCTGGCCTGGATCGTCGAGAAGTTCTACGACTGGACCGACTCGACCGACGCCCCCGAGGACGCCGTCGACCGCGACCAGCTGCTGACCAACGTGACGATCTACTGGCTGACCGGGACCGCGGGCTCCTCGGCGCAGCTGTACTACGAGGGGGCGGCGGGCCTGCGGGCGATCGGCACCGGCGCCGCGAACCAGCGGGAGGAGATCACCGCGCCGATCGGCGTCGCGGTGTTCCCGCACGACATCTTCGTGCCGATCCGGCGCCTCGCCGACCGTGACTTCCCGACGATCACGCACTGGACCGAGTTCGACCGCGGCGGCCACTTCGCCGCGATGGAGCAGCCCGACCTGCTGGTCGCCGACATCCGCACCTTCGGCCGCTCGCTCAAAGCCACCGACGGCGCCGCCTAACCGACGCCCCAGCCGCCGTTAGCGCACTTGGGGAGCTCTAGTTCCAAATGTGGAACTAGAGCTCCCCAAGTGGCGCGCTGGGTGGGGCGCGCTGGGTGGGGCGCGCTGGGTGGGGCGCGCTGGGTGGGGCGCGCTGGGTGGGGCGCGCTGGGTTAGGCGCGGTGGGTTAGGCGGCGGAGGCGTCAGGGGTGGCGTCGGCGGATAGGCGGCCGCGGTC
>DASSUA010000682.1:0-7899 GCA_035707525.1 Pseudonocardiaceae bacterium | reverse complement strand
GTAACGGTTCACCTCGGCGGCGATCTGGTCGGCAGACAGGTGCCCAGGGGCAGTTGTCTGAACAACGCAGGCGACCGCAGGTATGTCCCATCGGCGGGCACGCAGCGTCCCTCCCCGACGTATCAGCTGTGGGTCGGCGTTCTCCCTCGCTACGAGCGCAGTAGCGAACGAGGGAGTCGACCATGGTGTTTCCGCAGCCTTCGAGACTGAGGGCGGGCAACGGGTTGGGAACGGTGCAGACGATGCCCGAGTTCAGGGCGTTCGTCGACGGGCAACCGCAACTGACCAGGGAGCAGCGCACGGTGCTGGTCGAGCAGGCGCGGGTGCTGATCGAGGAGCTGTACGTGCACCTGCCGCTGAAGCGGGCGATGCACGCGGTGGACCCGGTGCAGCGGCTGCGGCTGCTGGCGCACCGCATGGACGCGCTGGACGACAGGGCGTTCCACGCCGAGCTGCTCGACGTGTTCATTTCGGTTCGGGACCTGCACACCAACTACCTGCTGCCCGCGCCGTTCGGCGGGCGGGTGGCGTTTCTCGGGGTGCTGGTGGAGAGGTTCGACGACGGCGGCCAAGCCAAATGGATGGTCTCGAAGGTCTCCGACCATCTGCAGACCGAGCCGTCGCTTCGGCAAGGCGCGATCGTGACGCACTGGAGCGGCGCGCCGATCGAGCAGGCGGTCTGGCGCAACGCGCAGCGTGAGGCGGGCAGCAACCTGCCGGCGCGGCTTGCGCGCGGGCAGGAGAACCTGACGATGCGCTATCTGGGCCTGTCGCTGCCCCCGGACGAGGACTGGGTGGACCTGCGCTACGAGATCGACGGCGAGGTGCACGACGCGCGGCTGATGTGGTTCGTGGCGAGCAGTGCGGCCGACATCTTCGGCGGCGAGGCCGCGGCGACCGGGTTGCTGTCCGGCCTGACGACGCCGGCGGCGCGGCTGATCGGCCTGGACCTGCGCACCGAGCTGAGCCGGCGCACCAAGAAGCTGCTCTTCTCGCCGGCCGCGGTGCGCGAGGAGCGCCGGGTGAACGAGGCGCAGGAGGCGTTGCCGCCGCCGACCCCGCAGCAGCTGGCCAACAACGTGATCGTGACCAGCCGTCCCGACGACCTGACCGCCAAGCTCGTCGACACCGCCCACGGCCGCTTCGGCTACCTGCGGCTGTGGACGTTCCACATGAAGGACGCCGGCATCGTCGCGTTCCTCAACGAGGTGATCCGGCTGCTCGAGGACGAGTTCCCGCCGGAGGGCCTGATCATCGACGTGCGGGGCAACGGCGGTGGCTACGTGATCGCCGCGGAGTTCCTGCTCCAGCTGATCACCCCGCGGCGGATCACCCCGGAACCGGCGCAGTTCATCAACGGCGTCTCGACGCTGCAGCTGTGCGGCGCGGTCGACGACATGGCGCCGTGGCAGGAGTCGATCAAGCAGGCGATCGAGACCGGCGCGCAGTTCTCGACCGGGATCGCGCTGTCGCCGCAGGAGGTGGTCAACCTCGTCGGGCAGGTCTACCACGGGCCGGTCGTGCTGGTCACCGACGCGCTGTGCTACTCGGCGTGCGACATGTTCGCCGCCGGCTTCGTCGACCACGAGATCGGCAAGGTCATCGGCGTCGACGCCAACACCGGCGCCGGCGGCGCGAACGTTCTCGAGCACGAGGACCTGCGCGGCATCTGGACCGGCGGGCCGCTCGCCGAACTCCCCGCGGGGGCACGCATGCGGGTCTCGCTGCGCCGCACGCTGCGGGTCGGGGCCAACGCCGGTCAGCCGGTGGAGGACCTCGGCGTGGTCCCCGATGTCGTGCACGAGATGACGCTCGACGA
This sequence comes from Pseudonocardiaceae bacterium, assembly GCA_035707525.1. Taxonomy (GTDB): domain Bacteria; phylum Actinomycetota; class Actinomycetes; order Mycobacteriales; family Pseudonocardiaceae; genus DASSUA01. The sequence goes on along the minus strand of DASSUA010000682.1, from coordinate 6,080 downwards.
CCTGCTGCGCGACAACCGGGACCTGCTCGACGCCGCCGGCAAGATCCTCTCCGGGGGCACGCCGCGGATCCTCGAGGCCGAGGTCGTCTCGCAGCGGGGCGACCAGGTGACGCTGCGGCTGAGGGCCACGGCGGCCATGTCGCTGGACGTCTACGTCAACGGGCGGCCGCAGGCGGTCGGCCTCCGGGCCTCGGGCACCGGCTCGAACGTGACCGTGCGCCTGCCCGCGGCCGGCGACTCGGTCGTGCGGATCGAGGCGTTCACCGACGGGGTCCTGGTCGGCAACCGGCAGCTTCGCTTCGAGGCCTAGCGCTACTCGCCGGTCGCGCCGTCGATGCGTTCCCGCAGCAGGTCGGCGTGGCCGAGGTGGCGGGCGTACTCCTTGGCCAGGTACAGGTAGAACCAGCGCAGCCGGCCGTCGAGGGGCAGGCCGGCCATGATCTCGCGGGACCGTTCGCAGTGCTCGGTGAACGTGTCCAGGTCGGCCTGCACGTCGGTGGTGTCGATGTCGTCGAAGTCGCCGTCCGGGCTGTCGTCGGTGCAGTAGAGCAGCGGCGTGTCCGGATCGGCGAGCCGGTGCGGGTACATGCGCTCCATCTCGGTGAGGTGGCGCACGAGCCCGATCAGCGACATCGGCGACGGCGGGCACGACCTGGTGACGAGCTGTCCGGGGGACAGACCCGCGCATTTGTGCAGCGCCGTCGCCCGGTAGTAGTCGAGCCAGGCATCGAGCAGTTCCCGTTCGTCACCGAGATCAACGGCCGGCTCGCGCCGCGTTACAGGCTCCGCCACCCGGTCAAACTACCGCCCGGGCCGCGCGCCCCGTGATCACGCTCCCGGGCTCGCCGGCGAGGGCGGCGTTGAGGTCGTCGAGCGAGAGGTCGACGGCCGCGGCGACGGCGGCGACCGTGAAGAACGCCGGCGTGGGCACGCGTCCCGTCTCGATCTTGCGCAGGGTTTCCACCGAGATGCCGGCGATCCCGGCGACGTCCACCATGCTGCGCTCGCCGCGCGCCTCGCGCAGCAGGCGGCCGAGCCGCTCACCGCGCTCGCGTTCGGACGCGGTGAGTGGAACGCGAACCATGCCTGTGATAGTAATACCGGTATAACTATTGGTGCCATCTCGGTTGGAGCCTGTCGACGTGATCGAGCTCAAGAGCCCTGGCCAGCTCGACCGCATGCGCGCGGCCGGGCGGCTCGTCGCCGCAGCGCTGGCGGCGGTGCGGTCGCACGCGGCGGTCGGGGTCTCGCTGCGGGAGCTGGACGCGGTGGCCGCCGCGGTGATCGCCGATGCCGGCGCGCGCTCGTCGTTCCTGCACTACCGCCCCAGGTCCGCCCCGACCCCGTACCCCGCCGTGATCTGCGCGAGCGTCAACGACGCGGTCGTGCACGGCATCCCGACCGGCTACCGGCTCGCCGACGGCGACCTGGTGAGCATCGACTGCGGCGCGATCGTCGACGGCTGGCACGGCGACTCCGCGATCAGCTTCACCGTCGGCACCCCGCGCCCCGCCGACCTGGCGCTGATCGAGACGACCGAGCGTGCGCTGGCCGCCGGCATCGCGGCGTGCCGGCCGGGCGCCAAGTTGGGGGACGTCTCGCACGCGGTCGGGCGGGTCGCCCGCGCCGCCGGCTACGGGTTGCTTGCCGACCACGGCGGCCATGGCGTCGGCCGCGCCATGCACGAGCTGCCCCACGTGCCCAACGAGGGGCGGCCCGGGCGGGGGATGCGGCTGCGCCCGGGGCTGGTCATCGCGATCGAGCCGATGCTGCACGCCGGCGGCAGCGACGCCTACCGCATCGGCGAGGACGGCTGGACGCTCTACACCGCCGACGGCAGCCGCGCCGCGCACGCCGAACACACCGTCGCCATCACCCCCGACGGCCCCGTGGTACTCACCGCTGGTTAGGGGCCGGTTTCGCGTGCTGAGCTGCGCCACCGCGGTAGAGGTCCCTGGCGATGATCTCGCGCTGGATCTCCGAGGCGCCCTCGTAGATCCGCGGCGCGCGCACCTCCCGGTACAGGTGCTCCAGCACGTGCCCCTGCTCGAGCGCGCGCGCCCCGTGCACCTGGATCGCGGTGTCGACGGCGAACTGGGCCGTTTCGGTGGCGAACAGCTTGGCCATCGCCGACAGCGCGCTCGACCCCGCGCCGCGGTCGTACGCTTCCGCCGCCCCATGTACCAGCAGCCGCGCGGCCTGCAGCCGGGTCGCCACCTCGGCCAGCTGATGCGACACCGCCTGGAACTCGCGCAGCGCCCGCCCGAACGCCTTCCGGCTCGCCGTGTGCGCGACCGCCGCGTCGAGCGCGGCCTGCGCCATGCCGACCGCGAACGCCCCCACGCTCGGCCGGAACAGGTCCAGCGTGCCCATCGCCACCCGCCAGCCGTTGTCGACCTCGCCCAGCACGTGGGTGTCCGGCACGAACACGCCCTCGAACCGCAGCCGCCCGATCGGATGCGGCGACAGCAGCGCGATCGGCTCGCCGGTCAATCCGGGAGAGTCGCCCGGCACCGCGAACGCCGTGATGCCGCGGCTGCCGGCTTCCGGTGCCGTGCGCCCGAACACCGAGTAGACGTCGGCGTCGGGCGCATTGGAGATGAACGCCTTCTCGCCGTGCAGCCGGAACCCGTCGCCGTCCCTCGTAGCGGTCAGCGCGAGCGAACCGGCATCGGAGCCGGCGTCCGGCTCGGTGAGTGCGAACCCGGCCGGCGCGCCGCCGGCGATCCGCGGAATCCACTCGTCGACGACCTCGCGCCGCCCGGCCAGCAGGATCGGGTAGCCGCCGAGGCCCTGCAGCGCGAACGCGGTCTCCGCCTCGGTGCAGTGCCTGGCCAGGCCCTCCCGGATCAGGCAGAGGTCCATGGCCGACACCGAGCCGCCGCCGTACAGGCGCGGCAGCGCGACATGCTCGGCCAGCGCCGCGAGCAGTTCCCGGTTGATCACGCCTGGTTTGCCGGCGGCCGCGATCGGCGCAAACACCTCCCGGGCCAGCGTCTCGATCCCCGCGAGCAGCTCGCGCTGCCCCTGGTCCAGGTGTGCAACCGACATGCCGCTATTCAACTGCCTACCGTGCCGGTCCTGCCCTTGGTTTGCGTCCCCGCGCTGGCCCCCGGTCAGCCCATGGTCTTGGCGCCGTCGATCGTCTCGCGGAGGATGTCGGCGTGGCCCGCGTGCTGCGAGGTCTCTGCGATGAGGTGGAGCAGCACGCGGCGTGCCGACCAGCGGGCGCCGGGCTCGAACCACGGAGCCTCCGGGAGCGGCTGGGCGGCGTCGAGGTCGAGGGTGGCCACGTAGGCGTCGGTGTCGTCAGCGATCTGCTGGTAGGCGTCGAGCAGGCCGGCCAGGGTGTCGCCGCCGGTCATTCGGAAGTTCTCGGCCCAGTCCTGCTCGCTCATGGCCATCGCCCGCGGCCCCATCCGGATGAAGTTGACCCACTGGCGTTCCATCAACGTGACGTGCTTGATCAGGCCACCCAGGGTCAGCTCGCTCACCGTGGTGCGCTGCGCGGCCTGCTCGTCGGCGAGGCCGCGCACGGTGTGACGCAGGAAGTAACGATGGCGGCGGAGAGACTCGACGAGGTCGGCGTGCACGAGGCTCGTCGGGCGCTCGGTTGTGGTCATGACCTGGCCTTTCGTCTGGGGCTGTCGGTTACCGCCACCGTACGAGCCGGCACCGACAATCTCGACACCGATGGTCTTGGGGGATCCTTGCCTGAGGGGTGCTCGGTTGTCGGCTCGGCACTGGTTTGCCGGGCTGGCTTCGTCTTGTTCCCCGGTTCTCACGTTCAAAGATGGGTGGCTCATCTGGAAGGCGCGGCACCCAAACGGCGATGGGTGTGGCTCTTCTGGGGCGATGGGTTCGGCGGCGTGGGTCGGTGCTGGGTGCGGGGGGTGGCGGGAAGCTCGGATATGGCTTTGCGGGGTGATGTGACTGATTGGTCAATTGGACGGTGTGCCGTTGACCAATCGGTCACGGGAGGCTCGGGGGTGTTGCCGGTCTGTCGTCGTTGGTCGCCGGCGGGTGTGGCGCCGTGGGGATGGGCGTGGTGGTGCGGATCCGCGTTGACCGCGGCCGGGGTGGTTCATGATCGTTTGTTCGGTGCCGGGAACCGTGCTGAGCGCGGCTCGTGCTGCCGAAACGACGATCACGAACCGCCCCCAACGGCGATCATGACCAGCCAGGGAAGGCTCGAGCCGGCCGGTTGAACGGCTCAGCGGCGGCTGCCGCGCAGGGTGCCGGTCGACTTGCCGACCGGGTCGATGGCGACGCAGATCGCGGTGCGGTCGCCGGCGTTCCAGCCCTCCTCGACGGGCCTGTAGCTCTGGAGGTTCAACTCGGACTGCTCGGCGGGAATGCCGATGAACGCATGAGCGGCGAACGTGCAGAGCCGGGCAGTCTGGTCGTCGATCGTCGCCATGCCCGGCCAGGGCCCGTCCATCAGCACGACGATCGCGTACACCTCCTCGTCGTGCGGCGTCGAGCAGGGCAGGCGGGGCACCCTGTTGGTCGGCCCCGCGCCGCCGGGGTCGTCGATGCAGTCTCCGACGCGCAGCGCGTCGAACGAGACATCGCTCTCGGTCGTCGGTCCAGGCCCGTTCGGGGCGTCCGAGGTCAGGAGGGCGCCCTGCTCGGTCGCCTCGGCCATGGCCAACGCTCCAGACGCGAGGGCCAGCAGGCCGCCGGCGACCGCCACCGCCGCCACGATCACCAGGATCCGGCGGACGCTGACGCCGGGTCCCTGCGGCCGGGGCGCATTGCCCTGGTAGCCGTACCACGCCATCGGCACCGGCCCGGCGGCTGGATACGGCGCCATTGCGGCCGGTGGCGGCCCGGCGTGCCACGGGTACACCGGTGCCGTTCCGCCCGGCGGGGGTGGTGCCGGGGTAGGGCCGGCCTGCCACGGGGACGCCGGCGTTGGTCCGGCTTGCCAGGTGGGTGTCGGAGGAGGTCCAGTCTGCCACGGGGTCCGCTCGGCGGGCATCGCCTCGCGACCGGCGCTGGGACCGGCGCTGGGACCGGCACTGGGACCGGCACTGTGATGGCGCCGCCAGACCAGGAGGACCGCGGCGCTGCCGAGACCGGCGATCAGGCCGCCGCCGGCAGCCCACAGTGCCACGGTGCCCAGCGACGGTCCGGACCGGTGGGCCGCGATGACGGCGGACGGGCCGTCAACCGGGTAGTCGCACAGCAGCGTGTGACGACCACCTGTGGCGGCCCAGAACCGGAACATCGGGTAGCTGATCTCCGTGCCCACCGTGACCGTGGTGCGCCCGGTGGTACGCCCCACCTCGACCGGACGTCCCGAGGGCGCCGTGACCCGGCAGTCCAGACCGGACACCGGGCCGAGTTCAGGCTCCGGCCCACCTTCGTCCGTCGAAAGTTGCGCGTACAGCGTGTACCGCCCGGCCGGCAGATCCAGGTTCGCCGCCCCGGGGACGACGGCGCGGGGCAGCGTGTCGTCGGCCGCGAGGCGCCCGATCAGGTAGCCGATGCCCATTCCCGTCGCGATGACGGCGATTGCCCCCACCACGGCGGCCGGCACCAGCAGCCACCACCAGCGACTCGGTCCAGACATGCGACGCCCCCCTCGAACGCGCTCACTGTCCAACTCCGTCCTGCGTTCGCAGAATCCCCCAGCCGAGTGAGGCGGCACCGACCCGGGAGTCAGGCCCCGGTGCGGGAACGCGCGCGGGCGCGCCAGGTCCCGGTGAGGCCGGCCGGCAGCATCAGCCCGTCGGTGCTCGGCCGCACCGACGCCAGCGGCGGCAGGTCCAGGTCGTAGTCGCGAGCGAGCAGCGTGGTGAGCACGGTGAGCTGGACCGTGGCCAGCAGCGAGCCGGGGCAGACCCGCGGCCCGGCGCCGAACGGGAGGTAGGCGTGCCGGCCGTGCGGCTGGTCGCGACCGAGCCACCGGCCGGGATCGAACCGGTCCGGATCGGACCACCAGCGCCGGTCCCGGTGGATGAGATACGGGCACACCAGCACCTCGGTGTTCGCCGGCAGTGCGTGACCGCCGAGCTCGAACGGTTGGCTGGCCGCGCGCGTGACGAGCCATTGCGGCGGGTAGAGCCGCAGCG
>DASSUA010000681.1:0-5044 GCA_035707525.1 Pseudonocardiaceae bacterium | reverse complement strand
CCGGCGGTGATCCGGTCCGCGAGGTCGGCCAGCATGAGGGCGAAGTCCAGGTCTTGTTGCAGTGCATCGATCACGGCCCCGAATGCTCCCACGATCGGGCGTATCGGCGTGCCCCCCGCCCGGCGTAACGTCCCTGCGGCTCAACAGCCGCTGGGCTCAAAGGGCCTCGAACGGCCTCGAACGGCCTCGAAACGGCACTGTTGTCAACGGGGACAGGTGGGTTGGACATGCGACGCTCGTTACGAAGTTCGGTCATGTTGGCTTGTGCGGCACTAGCCCTGTGCCTGCCCGGGTTGCCCGGCACAACCGCCGTCGGTGCGGTGGGCGACGTCAAGATCAGCGACCACCCGTACGTCCGGGTCGACGGCGGCACCGACGTCACGATCCAGTCGTGCTCGGTCAACAACCGGCAGCAGAACGAGCCGTCCGCCGCGGTCGCGCCGCACAACCACCAGCTGATGGTCGCCGGCGCCAACGAGTACTGCACGTCGGCGACGACCGGGGCGACCTGGGTGGGCCTCTACTACTCGGCCGACGGCGGCGGCACCTGGACCAACAGCCTCGTCCCCGGCTACTCGACGGACACGTCGGCAGCCGGCCTGGCCTCCCCGCTGCGCGAAGAGGGCACCACGAACGCCGGCGACCCCGTGCAGGCCTGGGACAACGAGGGCCACCTCTACTACGGCGGGATCGCGTTCAACCGGGCACGCCCGGCCGTCGGCTCGATCTGGGTCGCGCGCTACACCTGGACCTCCGGACCGGCCCCGACCTACGACTTCACGACGATGGCCGCCCGCGGCACGCCAAGCCCGATCTTCCTCGGGCACTTCAACGACAAGGTGCAGCTGGAGGTCGACCGCGGGGCGAACAGCCCGCACGCCGGCAACGTCTACGTCTGCTGGGCCCGGTTCACCGCGAGCGGGCCGAACAACGGCGTCTACTTCGTCCGCTCCACCGACGGCGGGCAGACCTTCTCGAACCCGATGAAGATCTCCGACGGCGTGCACGGCAACCAGTTCTGCGACGTCACGACGACCCGCACCGGCGACGTCTACGTGGCGTGGCGGCAGTACGAGTCCAACGACGGCCAGCCGAACGCGGTCGTCTACGCCAAGTCCACCGACGGCGGTTACCGCTTCGACCGGCCGGTGCAGGCGGCGACGTTCACCGGGTGGGACCCGACCGACTCGACCGTGAACCCGGTCGACTACGGCCAGGCCAAGTACGACGCCTGCCTGGTCGGCGACTCGACGCTCGGCACGTGCGCCTCCCCGGAGCCGAGGGCGACCGCGCGCGACTGCGGCGACGGCCCGCTCGCCTGCCAGAGCGGCTACGTGATGTTCCGGGCCAACTCCCAGGTGCGGGTCACCGCCGATCCGACCGCCGCCGGGGACGCCGGCCAGGTGTTCATCACCTACGAGGCGTCGGTGCCGGGCTCGCAGGTGCCGACCGGCACCAGCTACGGCACGGTGGCGCCGGGCGTGGCGAGCCAGGCCGCGGCGTATCTGGTCCGCACGTCCGACGGCGGCGCCTCGTGGTCCGCGCCGGCCCGGATCGACCCGCAGGCCAAGGGGCACCAGATCTTCCCGGACATCGCCGCGGAGGCGGGCCAACTGCACGCGGTGTGGCAGGACAGCCGCGCCGACCTCGCGGCTGATCTGAACGGCGACTGGCGGACCGTGCCGATCTCGAACCGGCAGGTCGCCGCCAACCCGCCGGGGTCGGTGTCGGCGGGTCCCGGCCTGGACACCTACTACGCGGTGTCCACCGACGGGGGCCTGCACTGGGCGGTGCAGCGGGTGTCCACGGTGAGCCAGATGCCGCAGTACGAGCAGTTCGGCGACCGCAACACGGTGTTCTTCGGCGACTACAACTACATCGCCGCCGCGGGCACGACCGTGTTGATGGCGTGGGCGGACCTGCGCGACACGGTGCCGGGTACCGATCCGCGCTATCCGGTTGACGGCGTCGACGGGTTCGACGTCCTGCAGTGCCGTGCCCCGCTACCGGGCGGTGGGTTCGGCCCGGACACCTGCCCCAACGCCGGTGGCCTGGACCAGAACATCTACGGCAAGGTCATCGGCTGACGTTTCGATCCTGCGCAGAAATCGTGCCGACGCTCGACGCCAGGACGGGAATCCTCGGCCTGGCGTTGGCGTCGGGGAACACGTAGCGCCGGAAGCTCCACCAGCGAAACGCCATCGCGAGCAGCGTGCCGATGATCTGCGCGCTGGTGAAGTCGGCGATCTCCATCGTGAGCCGGCTCACCTCGGGCACCTGCAGTTCGAACACGTAGCGGGAGACCCACAGCGGCGCCGCGTTGATCGCCAGCCCGATGCCGCTGATCGTGAAGTACAGCGCGGCCTCGTGGTGCCGCTCGCGGCCGCCCCTGGTGCGGAACGACCACTCCCGGTTCAACACGTAGCCGACGATCGTGGCGACGAGCACGGCGATGACCTTCGCGGTGACCGGCTTGGGGGCCAGCACCGTGGTCTTCAGCAACGTGAACGCCGCCGTGTCGACCACGAACGTGGTGCCGCCGACCAGCGCGAACTTGACCAGTTCGCGGTGCTTGAGGGCAACGGCACGGTACGGCTCGGGAATGTGGGCGAGCACGGTCTCGACGACGGGCACGTTTCGAAGTCTACGGACGGCGAAACGGGGCCGACTTGCTGTCTGTTGACATCGGCGGTGGGGATGTCCAGCGACTGTGAGATACTAGGACGACCTACTATTTGGACATCAGGCGCACAGGGCGGTGGCTCATGGTCGACTTTCGGCTCACCGAGGAGCAGGAGGCGCTGCGGAAGACCGTCGAGGACTTCGCGCGCAAGGTCGTAGCGCCGCGCGCCGAGCACTACGACGAGACCGGCGAGTTCCCCTACCCGATCATCGCGCAGATGGGGCAGATGGGACTGTTCGGGCTGCCGTTCCCGGAGCGCTACGGCGGCATGGGCGGCGACTTCTTCGCGCTGTGCCTCGCGCTCGAGGAGCTCGCCAGGGCCGACTCGTCCACCGCGATCACGCTCGAGGCCGCGGTCTCGCTCGGCGCCATGCCGGTGTTCCGGTTCGGCACCGAGGAGCAGCGGGAGCGCTGGTTGCCGGACCTGGCGGCCGGCACCCGGCTGGCGGGGTTCGGGCTGACCGAGCCGGGCGCCGGCTCGGATGCCGGCTCGACCAGGACGACGGCCCGGCTCGAGGGCGACGAGTGGGTGATCAACGGTGCCAAGAGCTTCATCACCAACGCCGGCACCGACATCACCTCGTTCGTCACTGCCACCGCGGTGACCGGCACCGACGGCGACGGCCGCAAGGAGATCTCGTCGATCATGGTGCCGTCCGGCACGCCCGGCTTCGACGTCGGCCGCAAGCTGTCGAAGGTCGGCTGGCGGGCCTCCGACACGCGCGTGCTGTCCTTTGCCGACGTCCGGGTTCCGGCCGGGAACCTGCTCGGCGACCGCGGCCGCGGCTACGCGCAGTTCCTGTCGATCCTCGACGAGGGGCGCATCGCGATCGCCGCGCTGGCCGTCGGGCTGGCCCAGGGCTGCGTCGACGAGTCGGTGCGCTACGCCCGCGAGCGCACCGCGTTCGGCCACAACATCGGCCACTACCAGGCGATCCAGTTCAAGATCGCGGACATGGACACCAGGGCGCACACCGCCCGGCTGGCCTACTACGACGCCGCCGCCCGGATGCTGGCCGGGCTGCCGTTCAAGAAGCAGGCCGCCGCGGCCAAGCTCTACGCCTCCACGATCGCCGTCGACAACGCCAGGGAGGCCACCCAGATCTTCGGCGGCTACGGCTTCATGAACGAGTACCCGGTCGCCAGGCACTGGCGCGACGCCAAGATCCTGGAGATCGGCGAGGGCACCTCCGAGGTGCAGCGGATGATCATTGCACGCGAACTGGGTGTGCGCTGAGCCCGATGCCGTGCGGGTCTCTACCGGGCGGGCCGTTACCGGACGGGCCCTTGCCGGGCGGGTCTGTACCGTGCGGGCCCTTACCTGGCGGGCAGTGCTGGGCGGGCACCGGTCGCGAGGTGCACTGCGGCCCCAGCTCTAGCTGCACGGCACGGGTGCGGTTCGCCCGGCCGAGCTTCGCGGCGACCGTGATCTCCGCGTTCACCTGATACTCCGCGCGCAGGTCGAGCTCCCAGTTGGCCTGCTGCCGCGGGCCGAGCTGGCCGGTGCAGGTGACTGTGCCGGACTCGCCGGCGCAGTTGGGCGCCGGGTGGATGGCGTACACCCCGGCCGGCAGCGTGATCGTCGCCGTGACCGGCCCGCTGGTGGGGCCGGTATTGGTCACCCTGACCTGTAGCTGGGCGCGCCAGCCGCTACCCACTGCCCGCGCGCGCAGATCGAGCGAGTCGAGCGCGGGCCGCACGAGCACCGAGATCAGAGCGACGCTCACGTCCGCGCCGCCGCCGGTGACGCGGCCCGTCACCGTGCCGCCGGTCGCGTCCGCGTCGGCCCGAAGGCCGATCAGGAAGGAGACGACGCTGCCCGGGGCCAGCCCGATCGCCGTCGCGCACCGGATGCTCCCGGTGCCGCCGGCGCACGTCACACCGCCCGGCTGGCTCACCGCGAACAGATCACCGAACGACCATCTCAGCGGCGTCCCGGCCTGGGTAAAGCCGCTCCCGGTCGCGGAGATGCCGGCCGGCAGGGTCAGCGTCAGCGCCACCGGCTGGGAGATCCCGTCGCCGACGTTGCGGACGGTGATCCGCACGCTCACGGGATCGCCGCCGGCTTCCAGCTCGACCGGCGCACCCGGGCCCTGCGCGGTCAGCCGGGCGCGGCCGGCGTACGGAGTGAGCCCGGAGGCGGGCGGCCCGGCGATCGACGGGGTGGTCGTCACCGGCGGCGGCGTGGTGACGGTCGGTGGCCGGGCCGGTCGCCGGGTCGGCGCCACCGCACTGGACTCGGGCGCGATCTGGGAACCCAGCGGCGGGGTCGGGCCGGCGATCAGGCCGACGACCACCGCGGCCGCCAGCGCGGCGGTGGACCCGCCGATTGCGAGCAGCTGCCTCGGCACCGCGGTCGCG
>DASSUA010000680.1:0-2748 GCA_035707525.1 Pseudonocardiaceae bacterium | reverse complement strand
GGTCGTCGGTGGGGGCGGCGCGGCGGGGGGGGGTGTGGTGGTGCGGATCCGCGCTGGCGCGCTACCGGTCGTGAACGGTGGCGGTGTTCGGTGCGCGGTGGTGGTTGTCGATCACGACGTTATCGCCCTTCTGGATCGATTCGCACGGGCGGCAACTTCGCGATCGACGCGGCCGAGTCGCGCGGTGGTCACGGTGAAGTCGCTGACGGTGCGAGTGGGCGGAGCGCCGTTGGCTGGGTGCGGCGGTCGGCTGACAGTTCGGCGCTGGGAGAGAATTGGAACCAGCTGCGGGAGTCGGCCGTCCAAGGACCGCCCCGTCGGTTGCCCGCCAAGGCAACGGACCGGGCGGCAGCGAGGAGGTGGTTGCGGCGGTGCCCAACTCCCAGGCCGTGCCGGGCTCGCAGACGGCGCCTAATTTGGGTGCCGTGCCCAATCCACCGGCTGGGCCCAACTCACCGGCGGGGCCCAACTCGTATCCGGGGTCTAGCTCTCGAGCGGGGCCCGACTCGCGAGCGGTCGACTACCAGGCCGAGGCCGACCGGTTGCTCGCCGAGTACCGCCGCGGCCGCGAGCAGTTGGCCGCCGTGCACCGCGCGCTTGCCAAGATCAGCGCGAGCCGGGCCAGCGATGACGGCATGGTGACCGCGACGGTAGGGCCGCAGGGCGTACTGACCGGGCTGCGGATCGAGGCCGACGCCTACCGGCGGTACCGGCCGGGCGAGCTGGCCGCGCTCGTCGTCGAGCTGACGGCGCTGGCCGCCGGCGAGGCCGCAGAGCAGGCGCAACGCGTGCTCGAACCGGTGCTGCCCGCCGGTGTCGATCCGGCCGCCGTGCTGGCCGGCACCGCCGACCTGCGGCCGGACGAGCTCGTCGCGCCTGACGAGACCGCCGGGCCGGTACCGGCGGACGACGAACCGCTGGACCAGCGGACCTGGCTGGAGCAGGCGCATCCGGGGAGGTTCTGATGAGCGGCTTCCGTACCGACAGCGAGCTGCTCGCCCGGCGAGCGGAGGCGTTCGACGGCCTGGCCGCGCGCGCCGACCGCATCGCCGGACAGCTGCGCCTCCAGGTTGACGACTACGGCGCCTGCTGGGGGGCGGACGCGGTGGGCGAGGCCTTCGCCGAGGGCCATGTGACGGCCGCCGACGCCGCGCTTTCGGGGATCGAGGCGCTGCCGTCCGGGCTGGCCGACGTCGGTTCCAGGCTGATCGAAACCGCGACCGCCTACGCGGCGTCCGAACGCACCAGCCAGACCGCGATCGGTGACGTGGACCGCCAAGACGTCTGAGGGGACTGCCGCCGTGGGCATCCAGCTTCCTGCCGAACTGGCCGACGTGGCGACCGCGACCGGCGTCCGCTGGCCGCAGGCCGACGAGACCGCGATGACCGAGTCGGCCGCGGCCTGGCGCGCGGCGGCGACCGAACTGGCGACGCTCGGCGCGGACGCCGACGCCGCCGCCCACTCGGCGTTCAACGCCTTCGACGGCGGTGCGGCCGAGGCGGCGCGCCGGCACTGGGACGGTTACGTTGCCCACGACGGGCGGCTGCCCGCCATGGTGCGGGCCTGCAACGAGGCCGCGGACCGGCTCGAGCACGGCGCCGAGCGGGTCGGCGCGGCCAAGGTCGAGATCATCCGCCAGCTGATCGCCCTCAAGCGGCAGCGCGACGCCGCGCTGCAGGCTCAGGCCGCGGGATACCCGGGCGCCACGGCCGGGATGGGCACGCTGGTCGCCGGCACCTCGAACTCCGTCGCCCAGGTGTACGGCCAGCTCACCGAGACGGTCCGGACGGCGCCGGGGGCGGTCGTCGAGGTCCCGCACGCCGGGCAGGGGAGTCCGGCCGGCCACCCCGGTCCGGCGTCCGGCACCGGACAGCCAGGGGACCGGCCGAGCATCTTCGACCGGGCGCTCGACGTGGCCACCGAGACCGTGGAGGACGGGTCCGCCCGGCTGGACCAAATCAGCGCCACCGCGACCGGGGTGATCGCCGACACCGGCGGGGCGCCGGCGCACCAGCCGCGGCCGACCACGGCATCCGGCTACGTGCCGGCCGCCGGCTTGGGCAGCCCCGGTCCCGTTCCGCTCCTGGACCGGGGCGCCACGACCGGGCCGGAGTATGTGCCGCCGTTCGCGTTCAGCGGCGAGCCGGGTGGGTCAATGGCACAGCCCGTGGCCGGTTCGGCGGCCGCGCCGGTCGACCCGGTCGTTAGCGTTTCGGGCGGGCCGGCGACGGTCCTGCCGTCGCTCGCCACGCCCGTGGACGTCCAGTCCGGAACCGTTGCGGCCCGGCCCGATCAGGCGCTGCCGGCGAACCCGCCGCCCGCGGGCGGTGGCGCACTCCCTGGTGGCGGCGTCTTGCCGGGTGGTGGCGCGCTGCCGGGCGGTGGTGGCGCGGTGCCGGGTGGCGGTGGCGGCTCCGGTACCGGCGGGCCCGGTGCGGGCGGTACGAGCACGGGCGGCCCGGGTGTGGGCGGTTCGGGCGCCGGACCTGGCGGGGGAGCGGCCGGGCGGCTGGCGGGGCCGGTTGCGGGCGTTCCGATCGTTCCCGGTGGACCCGGTGGACCCGGTGGACCCGGTGGTTCCGGTGGTTCCGGTGGTTCCGGTGGTTCCGGTCGGTCGGTGCTCGGGGGAGGTTCGGTTGCGCCGGCTCCGGGTGGCGGCAGCGGCTCCGGCGGCGTTGCGGGACCACGCCCGGCCGGGGTGGTAACCGGCGTTCAGTTCGACCAGGCCACCAGGTCGGGCGCAGCGT
>DASSUA010000679.1:0-3015 GCA_035707525.1 Pseudonocardiaceae bacterium | reverse complement strand
GCGCGGCTCACCGCACCGAAACAGCGATCAACGGCTCCAACCGAACCCCAACGCCGACCATGGACACCTTCACCACAAGATTCACGCACCTACCACCACACGTGTCGCCACCTGCACCGAAATACCGGTCAACGATCTAGGTCGGGCGATGCTCGGCGGCGACGAGTTCGGCGGCGGTCACCGGGTCGCCCTGGAGCATCCGGGCACCGATGCCTTCCGCGATCGTTGGCGTGGCCCCCGGGCCGCCGAGGGCCAGCGGCGCGACCCCGGCGAGCTGGGCCAGCTCTTCGGTGTGTTCGGTGAACCGTTGCGGAACCGAGCTCACGAGCACGATCAGATCGGTCGGGCGTTGCCGGGCGAGGTGGCGCAGGTCGTCGATCGGTGTGTCGGCGCCGAAGAAGTGGACCTGCCAGCCCCGGCGGTTGAGCACGATGCCGAAGCTGAGCAGGGCGATGTCGTGCAGTTCGCCCGGTACGCAGGCCAGTAGCGCCAGTGGCCCGTGCCCATGCCCCAACCCTCGACCGATGCTGGCCAGGCGCCCGCGGATCACGTTGCTGGCGAAGTGCTCCTGGGCGACGCTCACCGTTCCCCCCTGCCAGCGGTCGCCGATGCTGCGCAGGGATGGCAGCAGCACCTCCCGCAGGGCGGTTTCGATCGTCACGGCGCCCAGCAGCCGATCGATGACCGCGTGCGCGGCGGACTCGTCGAGATCATCCAACGCCCGGTTGAGGGCCTGGCGGGCACCGGAGACCAGGTCGGCGTCGCCCCCGGTTCCGCGATGGGCCGGTTCGCCGTCGGCGGGCACCTCGGCCAGGGCGGCTCGCGCCGCCTCGGCGGTCGACAGGCCGCGGGCCAGGTACGCCTGCATCCGGCGCACCCGCACCAGGTCGGCCTCGGAGTACAGCCGGAACCCTCCGGTCGTGCGGACCGGGCGCAACAGCCCGTAGCGGCGCTCCCACGCGCGCAGCGCATGGTCGCTCACGCCGAGCCGCCGGCTGAGCTCGCCGATGCGCAGAAGGCCTGGGTCTGCCGAGTCGCTCACCGTCGCAGCATACAGACTTTAGACGAACACTTGACAAGCTCCGCCGGAGGGTCTCCATAATATTCGACGTACCCTAGACGGAGGTTAGACGCAATGTCCTTCATCAACGTCATGAAGAAGACCGCCGCGGTCGGCAGCGCCGCCGTGGCCGCAACGGCCATGAGCCTGGCTCTGAGCACTCCCGCGTCCGCCGCGCCGAGCGAGGGCGCGGCCTGCACCCAGGCGGGTCTCGGCACGCTCAAGAGCCTGGGGCTGCTCCAGGCGGCGGCAAGACGCCAGATCGACTACTCCACGCTGGCCGACCCCGACAGCGGCCCGATCTACGCCAGCCTTCCCGCCGGCACCTACCTCTCCCTCGGGGAGGTCGTGAAGCTGCACCACACCAACCCCGAGCTGTTCGCCTGGTGCCGCTGACGGCTCGCCCCGGGGGGGCTGCCCGTACGGCCGCACGGGCAGCCCCCCGGCACCTCCGACCGATGACCAGGTCGCCCACCCACCGCCAGGCTCGGGCGTAGAGTGACCCGCCATCCTCGAACTGCTTCAACTGTGAGAGATACGTGACTATGCGGGCTGGCCGTCGCGTTCGGCGGTGGGGCGACCACCGTGGACGAGGTCGTCTCGGTGCCGGCGGCGGCCGAGTCCACAGAGGTCAGCCGGCTGCTGCAGCAGCTGCCGAGCAGCCGGATCGAGCCGGCGATCGTTGTCTACAGCCGCGACGGCCAGCGGCTCACACCCGGCGACCGGGCCGCGGTCGACGCGGACGCGCGGGCGTTCGCCGGTGTGGCCGTCGACGGCGTGGTGCCGCCGCCGGTGTTCGCCGACGGTGGCACCGCGGTGCTGGTGACGGTGCCGCTGCCGGCGGAGCTGAGCACCGAGGCGGTGGTGGACACCGTGACCGGTTTGCGGGCCCAGGCCAGGGACGGCCTGCCGGCCGGGCTGAGCGCCCAGGTGACAGGGGGTGCGGGCTTCGCGGCCGACATCGCGTCGGTATTCGACGGTGCCGACGTGTCGCTGCTGCTCGTCACGGTGCTGGTGGTCGCGGCGCTGCTGCTGATCACCTATCGTAGCCCGCTGCTGTGGCTGGTGCCGCTGGCCGTGATCGGCGCCGGCGAGCAATTCGCCGCCGCGGCGGTCGGTGCGGCGGCGCGGCTGTTCGGCTACGGAGTGAACGCGGCCACGGCCGGGATCGTGTCCGTGCTGGTCTTCGGCGCGGGCACCAACTACGCGCTGCTGGTCATCGCCCGCTACCGCGAGCAACTGCGCCGCGTCGAGAACCGGTTCGACGCGATGGCCGCCGCCCTGGCGGCGGCCGCGCCGGCGGTCGTGGCGAGCGCATCGACGGTCGCGCTGAGCCTGCTCACGCTGGGCGTGGCCGTCCGCGAGGACACCCGCAGCCTCGGCTTCTCCGGAGCCCTCGGCATCGCCGTTGCCCTGCTGTTCTCCCTGGTCGTGCTGCCCGCGGCGCTGGTCGTCTGCGGCCGCCCGCTGTTCTGGCCGTTCGTGCCGCGCGCGGGGCAGCCCGACCGCACCATGGCGGGGCCGTGGGCGCGAGTCGGCGCCATGGTCAGCCGGCGCCCGTGGGCGGTCACCGCAGCCGCCACCGTCCTGCTCGCCGCGCTGAGCGCCGGCGCGCTCGGTGCCCCGATCGGGCTCCCCCCGACCGAGCAGTTCCGCACCAGCGCCGAGGCCATCGACGGCCAGCGGGCCCTTGCCCGCTACTTCAGCGCGGGCACGGCGCAGCCGGCCACGATCCTCACCGGCCCCGCCCACGCCGAGGAGGTGGCCCGTGTCGCCGCCGCCACGGCCGGGGTGGCCGGCGCCACCGTGGGCGAGACGAGCGGCGACCTCACCCGCGTCGACGCCGTCCTGGTCGCCGAACCAGGCTCCGCCGCCAGCCTCGACACCATCCGGTCGCTGCGCACCGCACTGGACCGCGTACCCGAGGCGAACGCGCTGGTCGGCGGCCAGGTCGC
>DASSUA010000678.1:0-2023 GCA_035707525.1 Pseudonocardiaceae bacterium | reverse complement strand
AGCCGATCACGTCGCCGGCCAGGTCGCGGATGGGCCACAGCAGGCGGTTGCGGAACCGGTCGATCAGCGAGCCGCTGCGCGCCTCCTTGGCCAGCCCCGCGGTGACCAGCTCGGCCGAGCTGAAGCCGCGCGGGCGCAGGTACCGGGTGAGCGCGTCCCAGGCGTCGGGGGCGTAGCCGCAGCCGTACTCGATCGCCACCGCCCGGTCGAAGCCGCGGCGGGCGAGGAACTCGCGGGCCGCGCGGGCCGCCGGCGTGCCGAGCTGCTCGGCGTAGAACGCGGCGGCCTCGGTGTTGGCGGCGAGGAGCCGCTGTTTCTGGCCCTGCTGGGCGCGCACCGGCGCCGGGCCGGCCTCGACGTAGCGCAGCTGGACGCCGGCCCGGGTGGCGAGCCGCTCCACCGCCTCGACAAAGGTGAGGTGCTCGACATCCATCACGAACTTGATCGCGTCGCCGCCGGCGCCGCAGCCGTGGCAGAAGAACACGTTGCGGGCGGCGGAGACGTTGAACGAGGGCGTCTTCTCGTCGTGGAACGGGCACAGCCCCTTGACGTTGCCGCTGCCGGCCGGCTTGAGCGTGACCTGCTCGGAGATCACGTCAACGATCGAGGTCCGCTCCCGTACCAGCGCGATGTCCTCGTCGCGGATCTTGCCAGCCAAGCCCCACCCCCCCTGCCGTCGCCGTCCTATCCTGCCGTGCCCGGCGAGGCCCCGGCCGCGGGGCCGCCGGTACCGCGGCCGGCGGGGAAGCAGGGCGAAGCCGACGCGGTCGAGGTACCTGGCCGCCTCCTCGACCGAGGCCGGGGGCGGGTCCGCCAGCCACCGCGCGCCCCGCGACCGGCCGAGTGCCCCGTCGTCCACCCCGGCCCGCGCCCCGCGTCCCATACCGTCACACCGTAGGCCGCCACGGCTCCGGGGATGCGGACAGCGCAAAATGATGCACCGGGATAGAACGGGTGACGCCGGCCTAACTTCGTCGAACTGCCGCCCCTGGCCAGCGCATCAGGCGACGGACCCATTGCCGCCGGTGTACCGGCGACTAGGATGACAAGCACCTATTTCGATATAGGACGATCCATCCAATCCGGGACAATTGGGAGTGATCGCATGGTACGGCGACCTCGTTTGAGAATGCTCGCGCTCGCCGCCGTCCTCGTCGCCGCCGGCCTGGTCGCAGGCCCGGCCGGCGCCCAGGAGGAGGTCTTCGACGACGGCGCGACCGTCATGGACGACAGCCACCAGCACGGCGACGAGCCCGGCCGGCTCGACGCCAGCAGCAACAACCTCGCCCTGGTCGGCAAGGGCCGGGTGCACAACCCGGGTGTCCACCGGGTGTCCGACGTCGGGGTGCTCGGCAACTACGCCTACCTGGGCGCGTTCAACTCCACACCGTGCCAGGGCGGCGTCTACATCATGGACATCGCGGACCTGACCAACCCACACGAGGTCGGCTTCATCGCCTCATCCCCGGGCTCGTTCGTCGGCGAGGGTGTCCACCCCATCCGCTTCAGCACGCCCGCCTTCACCGGCGACGTGCTCGCCTACAGCAACGAGGTGTGCAGCGGCTCCAGCGCCCCGCCCGCGGTGGGCGGCGCCACCCTGGTCGACGTCACCAACCCGCTGAGCCCGGTGGTGCTGGCCAACGGCTTCGGCGCGGTGGAGCCCGGGGTCACCAGCCGGGCGCGCACCGCGCACAGCACGTTCATGTGGCAGACCGGCGCCGGGCCGGCCCGCAAGGCGTACATCGTCCTGCCCGACAGCAACACGCCGATGCTGCCGATCTTCGACATCACCGACCCGCGGCACCCGGTGCAGGTGCTCGACATCAACGTGGCCACCACGTTCCCGCAGGTCCTGCAGCCCGGGGTCGGCCTGAACACGGTGTTCTTCCACGACGTGGTGGTCCGCAAGCACGGCGACCGCTACATCATGCTGCTGTCGATGTGGGACGCCGGCTACCTCAAGCTCGACGTGACCGACCCGGCGCACCCGACCTACGCCGGTGACAGCGACTACCGCCTGCCG
>DASSUA010000677.1:0-7447 GCA_035707525.1 Pseudonocardiaceae bacterium | reverse complement strand
ACAACCAGGTCTGCGTGTCAGTAGCAGCCTCGCCCTTCGAACGCCTTGAGGACATCGTCGGGCAGCGGAGCATCGAAGTCATCGGGAACGGTGAACAAGCCGTCGTCGATCCCCAGGATGCGTTCGCCCCGACGCTGAGCGGGGATCAGGATCGCCACCGGCTGGCCGCCGCTGGTAATGGTGATCTCCTCACCGGCCGCGACGCGGCGCAGCAGGGCCGACAACTTCGTCTTGGCCTCGTGAACGCCAACCTCCACCATCGGGTATGCACCCTAGACTTAGCTAGGGACTTAGTCCACCACGTGGGCCTGGTTGACCTATCGGCATGTGCCGGTGCGGGGCCAGGGATACGGTGAGGCGGTGGGCAGCACGGTCTACCGCGACGCGGCGTTGGCCGACGGCCGGTCTCCCCGGTTGGAGCTCGGAGTTTCGGTGCTCGTGGAGGATGAGCGGATCAGCTGGATCCGGCCGGTCGACGGCGAGGGCGAGCTTCCGGCTGGCTGCGCCGTGGTCGATGCCGGCGGCTCGACGATCGTGCCCGGCATGGTGGACGGCCACAGCCATCTGACGCTGCCGGGCGGCTCGCACTGGGTCGACCGGGGTGGCGATGCGACCGAGGTCCTGCTCGACGTGGCGGAGGCCAATGGCGAGCTGCTGCACCGCTCGGGGGTGCGGTGGGCCAGAGACGTGGGGGCTCCGCGTCGCGCCGACAACGGCAGGGACCGGGCGCTGAGCCTGGGGGTTCGGGACCGCTGGCGGGGGCGGCGGGACCGGCCGTATGTCCGGGCGGCTGGGACGTGGATCACCACGTCGGGGTTGCTACCGGCCGGACTGGCCGTCGAGGCGCGCGACGGCGACGAGCTGCTTGTTCGGGCGCTTGGTCAGCTCGACGATGGCGCGGATCTGGTGAAGCTCTACCTGGACGGGCCGGACCCGGAGGCCGCGCCGTGGTCGGTCGATGAGGTCGCCCGGGTGGTGCGGGCGGTGCACGCGCGCGGTGCGAAGGTGACCGCGCATTCCACCCGGTTGTCCGGGTCGCGGGTGTGCGCGCAGGCCGGCGTCGATTCCATCGAGCACGGGTTCGACCTGGATGCCGACATCGTGCGCACCATGGCCGACCGCGGCATTTCGCTCGTCACCACGATGACCGTGATGAAGTCGTGGCTCACGTTCGCGACGACCACCACGATCCCGCGGTTCACCGCCGAGGAGAACCGGTCGGCAACTCAGGAACGCCTGGAACGGGCCATGACGAGCGCGCGGCTGGCGCACGGCGCCGGTGTCGCCATGGTCGGTGGCACCGATTTCGGCGGCGGATCGGCTCGGGCGAACCAGCTTCCGTGGGAGGTGCAGTGCCTGGTGGAGGCGGGCCTGCAGCCGTGGGAGGCGCTGGGCTGCGTCACCTGGCGGGGCGGCGAGCTGCTCGGCGAGCCGGACGCCGGCGTCATCACCGAGGGCGGCCCGGCGGACTTCTCGCTGGTGCACGGCGACCCGCACAGCGACCCGACCGCGCTGTGGCGGGTCTGGCACGTCGCCTGACCGGCGGTCAGCCGTTCGGGCGTTGCCGGTTGGACACCGGGTGCCAGCCTGGCGGAGGGTCTTCGCCGACCACCCCGTCGACGGCCTCGCGGAGCAGGTCGGCGTGCCCGGTGTGGCGGCCGTACTCCTCGATGAGGTCGCAGACCAGCCGGCGCAGGCTGAGGCGGCGCCCGCCCGGCCAGGAGAGGTGGACGAGCTGGTCGAGGCCGCCGTCGGCCAGGGCCGCGTCGAGCTTCGCGCGGGAACGCTCGATCGTGCTGTCCCAGAGCGCGTAGAGCTGCTCGGGGGTGTCGTCGGCGGCGGAGTTGAAATCCCAGTCGGGGTCGGTGCGCCAGTCGGCGCTGTCCCATGGCGGGCCGAGCGGGGCGCCGCTGAGCTTGGTGCTGAACATCTGGTCCTCGGCGCGGGCGAGGTGCTTGAGCAGGCCGCCCAGCGTCAGCGACGAGGTGCCGATGCGGGTCCGCAGGCCGGCCGCGTCGAGGTTGTCGGCCTTCCAGCGGAAGGTTGTGCGCAGGCGGTCGAGCGCGCCGACGAGGTGCTCGGCCTCGGTTCCGGCGATGGGCGGTTCCCACCAGCAGTCGTTTTCGGTCACGCGCGACACCGTAAAGGGGATAGCGGACATTCCGGGTCCGCAATTCACAGGTCGCGGCGCACGAACGCCAGGCACGTGAGCCCGAGCATGAGGGCCACCCAGACGCCGACCCAGGCAAGGTAGGTGATGCTGAGCGGGGACTCGCTGAAGAACGGGGACTCGGCGATCTGCGGGCCGAGCTGCGCCAGCAAGGTGGGGTCCTGGAAGGCGTTCATGGCCCCGCGCCACAGGCCGTCGGTCGGCAGCAGCATCCGGGAGACGACGCCGGCCTGGGCGACGCTCTCGTTGCCGAGGGCCTCGCCGACCGACCCGACCACGCCCGCGATCCAGGTGGCGCCGAACAGGCCGACGGCCACGACGCCCGACGCCATCGGCGAGATGACGGTCGACAGCAGCAAGGCCAGGGTGAGCAGCACCGTGGTCTGCGCGGCGAGCAGCGCCAGGCCGCCGAGCGGCTGCGGCGGCCAGTAGCCCACGGTGGCCCGGACGACGAGAAAGTGGGTGAATCCGGCCACGGCCACGAAGCCGCTGCCGAAGATCACGAGTCCCAGCCACTTGCCCGCCAGCACCGCCGAGCGGCGAACCGGCCGCGCCAGGACCGCCAGCGCCATCCCCGACTCGATCTCGCCGGCCAGGGTGGGTCCGGCGAGGAACGCGGTGCCGAGCGCGGCGATCAGGCTCAGGCCGAACATCACCAGGTTGAGCACCGTGGAGGCGGCAAACCGGGCCTCGCCGCTGGTGAGCCCGCCGAACTCGGCGTCGAGCCGGGAGAACCCCCAGGCGCTGACCAGGAGCACCACGATGGTCAGCGCCGCGAGCGCGCGAAGCACGCGCCGGCGGGCGGCCTCTCGGAGGGTGAGAGCCGCGACGGTGCCGATCGTCCTCACGATCACGGCCGGTCGCCTCCTGGTCCGGCGCGCAGGATGCCGAGCAGCCGCTCCTCCAGGCTGATCCGCCCGGGCTCGACCGCGTGCACGCGCACCCCCAGGCCGACCAGGTCGGCCACCAGGTCCGGCACGAGGTCCGATGTCGAGCCGTCCCCGTCGGCGGGCAGCGCGACGGTGAACGAGTCCCCGCTGCGGGTGAGCCGGCCGGCGGCGGCCAGCAGGTCGTGCGCCTTCTGGCTCACGCCGGTCAGCCGCAGCCGCAGCTCCCGCTGGCCGAGCAGCTCCGGGAGGGTGCCGGAGGCGGCGACCCGGCCCTTGTCGAGGATGACGACCCGGTCGCAGACCCGCTCGACCTCGCCGATGAGGTGCGAGTTGAGCAGGACGGCGACCTGGCGGGCCTTCAGCGACAGCAGCAGGTCCCGCACGTCGGCGCGGCCCATCGGGTCCAGGGCGCTGGTCGGCTCGTCGAGGACGACGAGCTCCGGGTTGGCCACCAGCGCCACGGCCAGCCCGAGGCGCTGCTGCATGCCCTTGGAGAAGCCGCCGACCCGGTCGCGGGCGCGGGCGGCGAGACCGACGGCGGCCAGGCTCTCGAGCCGCTCCGCGGCGGTCACGGTGACGCCCGCGAGCCGGATGTGCAGGGCCAGCACCTCGGCCGCGGTGAGCCACGGCTGGTACCGGAACAGCTCGGGCAGGTAGCCGACGCGGTCCCGGGCGCGCGGGTCCCGCGTCGACCGCCCGAGCAGCAGCACCTCCCCGGCGTCGGGCCGAACCAGACCGAGCAGGATCTTGATGACGCTGGTCTTGCCCGCCCCGTTCGGCCCGAGCAGGCCCACCACCTCGCCGCGGCCGACGGTGAAGGACACGCCGTCGACCGCGGTCTGCCGCCCGTACCGCTTGCGCAGGCCGGAACACCACACCGCCGGTGACGGCGGCAGCTCGGTGAGCAGCCGCCGCGCCGCATCCAGCGCGGGGTCGCCCTGCCGGGCCGCCTGGCCGGTGGTCACTTCAGCGGTCACCGCACCCGCAGCTGGCGGGCCACCGACAGCACCTCGCCGGCGCTCAGCGAGCCGGCCACCGCGTTGACGACGCCGTCCTGCACCCACACCACGCCGGCCATGATGCCGTCCCGCGAGGTGAGCACCGTGGCCGGCGTGCCGTTGACGTCGGCGGTCGAGCTCGTCACATGCCCGGCCGGCACGGGCAGCGGCAGCGACGTGCCGTCGCCGGAGAAGCTGCGCAGCTGCGACGCGATGTCATCGGGCAGGCCGGGCAGCGACAGCAGGTAGTCACGGGCCGTCTCGAACGAGATGCCCGACGAGTACGCGGTCGGCGCGACGGCCCGGGCCACGACCATGGCCGGCACACCGTGACCCTCCGACCAGACCGCGGCCAGCCCCGGCCCGGCGGTCAGCCGGAACTGGCTGCCGTCCAGGCCGGGAGGTGGTGTCGGCAGCGCCTCGCCGGCCGCGGCGGCGGTCTTGGCCGCCTTCTCGGCGGAGAACGTGAACACCGCGACCACCTGGCCGCCGACCTGGAACGTCGGTTCTCCCTGTACGCCGCGGGGCAGCTTGCCCACGCGCGGGACCGGCAAGCCGGTGGCCTTCTCGGCGGCGGCGGCATCGGCCACCTCGCGCACCTGAGGCTCCTCGGTCACCTCGACCTCGCCATAGGCGGAGAGTTCGGGCAGCTCGATCAGGTCGGCCTCGGCCACCGTGATCGGGGCGATCTGCTCGGTCCGGAAGATCTGCAGCCAGTCCGCGGCGGCCGCGGCGCCGGCCCCGGCCAGCAACACGACGACGCCGAACGCCGCGACCACCGGGCTGCGCAGCGCCGCCCGCCACCGTGGGGCGGACGTGGTCGCGGACCTGCGCCGGCCCCCCTCGACGGCGACCGCGTGCGACAGGCGGCGCCACCCCGCCTCCACCTCCACCTCCACGGCATGCTCCGTGGTGAGCTCGCCGCGCAGCGCGGCGCCGGCCATGGCCGCGTCCTCGCGGGCGGCCGCCAGCCCGGACAGGCACTGCGGGCAGCCCGCGACGTGCTCGCGATCGGCGTCGGCCACGCCGGCCGGCTCGTCCACGAGCCGGCGCAGCGTGCCGTCAGTCGGATGACGCATGACGGTTCAGCTCCTTGCGAAGGGCGGTTTCGGCGCGTCGCACGGTTGTGCCCACGCTGCCCGGGGAAAGATCGAGAGCGGCGGCGACCTCCGCGTAGCTGAGACCGCTGTGCCGCATTACGAGGGTGACGGCCTGCCTGCGGGGCAGCCGCGCCAGCGCCGCCCGCACCCGCCGGCGCTCATCGCGGATCACGACCGCGTCGGCGACGTCGGGCGCCACCCCGTCGTCCCGGTCCGTGGCCTCCTCCCGGCGGGCGCGACGACGTCCGGAGCGGACATGGTTCAACGCCGTGTGCGCCGCCGCGACCGACAACCAGCCCAGGGCCTCGCCCGCCGGCACCGAGGAGCGCCCGAACGTCAGGAACACCTCCTGAGCCACGTCCTCGGCCTCGTCCCGGGAGCCGAGCACGCGGGCCGCGACGGCGACGACCCGTGGATAGGCGGTGCGGAAGACCTGTTCGAGGTCTCCCCGGACGGCCCCTCTCTGCCGCGGAGTCGACGTCTGAGGAGACGACGTCTGAGGAGACGACGTCTGAGGAGTCGACACGGCCACCCCGTCCTCCCGCCCGACCCGGCCGACCACCGCGCCGTGCCCGTCACCTGCCAAGGTGACAGGCGCGGTCCCACCGTGCACTACGACGCCCACATCTGTGGAGCACCACCGGCGACCCGGATGTGACATCCGTACACCGGACATTTCGCCGCTGCCGCTGCGACCTGAGCCGGGTGGTTGCGGTTGGATACCGGGCGTGGCGGTGCGACTGGATTCCTCGGCGTTGCTGGACTCGGTGGGGACGAGCCTGTCCGCGCAGGGGCGTGAGCATCTTGCGCACGAGCGGGTAAGAGACGTCGCGGCCAGGGACGGTGGGGTGACCGCGGTGGTCGACGATCCCGAGCTCGGGCCGGTCGAGGTGTGGGTCGGGGTGATCAGCGGGGTCCTCACCGGCGAGTGCGACTGCGGTGCCGCCGAGCTGTGCGGGCATTCGGTGGCGGCCACGCTGGCCGCGCTGGAACTGGGGTTGGCCTTTTCGTCGATGACGTCGCGAGCCTCCGAGGAAATCGGCGAGGACCAGCGGCGGTTCGCCCAGATCGCCGCGAGGCTCGCGCCGGACAAGCTGATCGGCCTGGTCGCCAGGCAGGCGGCGGCGGACCGGTACTTCGCGGCCCTGCTGCTGGCCTGCGCCGGTCAACTGCCGCCGGCCGGGCCCGCCGAACTCGACGGCGTCCGGCGGGTGATCGCGGCCGCCGCCGATGTGCCCAACGGCCGTCGCTGGGAGCTGCGCGATCTGGTCGATGCCGGCGAGCAGCTGACCGCGGAGCTGGAGCTGCTCGCGATCAGGCCGCCCACCGGCGAGATGCTCACCGTCGTCGAGGAGGCGATGCAGGTGTGGGCGCAGCTTTGTGGCCATCTGCATGAGGGGCCCCACATCGAGGAGCAGGTCAGTCACAGGCTGGCGGACCTGCACCTTCACCTGGCGGCGGAGCTCCAGCCGGATCCGCTGGAACTGGCGGCGCGGTTGGCTCGGCTCGCCGCCGCCGGCGCGGAGGTGTCCATCGACGACTACGCCGATCTCCTAGGACCAGACGAGCTGGCCGAATTCGACCGGCAGCGACCAGCAGCCTGGTCCTAACGGGTACCGGCGGGCTGCGTGGGCGTCATTCGCTTCGCTACAAGGACCGATTGGCTCCCACGCATCGGCCGCTGGCGCGCCGACGACGCGGCAGTGTCCGTGATAGTCAACAGTGTGCGGTCAGCGTGCGGCGCACGCCGGAAAGTGCACGGTGGGCCCAAACCTTCGGCGATCACGCGTCGACCGCCCTCGCTCCTGATCGATTCCAACCCCCGCAAAAGTTGATCACGAAGTTGTCGCCCTTCTGTATCGGCTTCGGTTCATAAGGGCGTTAACCTCGTGATCAACTTCGCGAAGGGGGTCTGTGGGTTGGCCTTGCGTGCGACTACCCGGTCGCCAGCCGGGAGTTGGGCCGGAACCTGGTCATGATCGTCGTTTCGGTGTCATCAACAGCGCGCAGCGCGGCTCACGGCACCAAACGGCGATGGGTGTGGCTCTTCTGGCGGGACGGTCCTGCCTTCACCTCAGTCCCTGCCGTTAGCCGTCACCCTCGGTGTCCCGAGCAAGACCACGGGTGCCGCTCGCGGTTCGTGACTATGGGTGCGGCTCTTCTGGAGGGCCTGGCGCCCGTTGGCTGGCGGCCGCTGGTCCACGCACGGGGCCTCACCGTTCATGATCACCAAGAGTGTGAAGCCACCATGCAACCTGGCGTTCGAACTGCATGGTGAGCCCACACTTT
>DASSUA010000676.1:0-4405 GCA_035707525.1 Pseudonocardiaceae bacterium | reverse complement strand
CTTCAGGACCAGGTCGGTCTGCGCCCACACCTCGTCGGCGGTGGGCAGGATCCGCGCCCCCGCGTTGCTGAACTCCTCGTCGGTGATCGACGATCCGTCGCCCGCGCCGGATTCGATGAAGACCGCGTGGCCATTGCGGACGAACTCATGGACGCCGGCCGGCGTGATCGCCACCCGGTACTCATGGTTCTTGACCTCGCGCGGAACCCCGACTCTCATCGCGCAGCCACCTTCATCCGGGCACGCCTCCTCGACGGTGTGCAGACCGGCGCCGCTGCCGACCGCACCTAGTCGGGCAGCCTAGTGGTGGAGTGAATCGTGCGTGGTGACGCACACCGCAGGCGGGCCGAGCGCTAGCCTGCCTCACCATGACAACACCATCAGGTCAGCCCCCGAACCACGATCCAGGGGATCAGTCCGGGTGGCCGCCGCCGCCTCCGCCCTACCAGCCGGGCACGGGCCCGCAGCCGACCCAGGCCTACGGCGGTCAGCCTGGTTATGGGCAACCGGGCTATGGCCAACCCTACGGCGAGACCGGCGGCTACCCGTACGGCCAGCCTTACGGCCCGGTCGCCCCCGGCTACGGCGCCTACGGCGACCCGATGGCACCCTACGGGTACGACCCGATCGGCCGCCCCTACTCGGACAAGCAGAAGCTCGTGGCCGGCCTGCTGGGGATCTTCCTCGGCGCCTTCGGCGTCGGGCGCTTCTACACCGGGCATGTCGGCCTCGGCGTCGCCCAGCTGCTCGTCGGCGTGTTCACCTGCTTCACCGTCAGCTCCATCTGGGGCCTGATCGACGGCATCCTGATCCTGGTCAACGGCGGCACGGACGCCCAGGGCCGGCCGCTGCGGGACTGAGCCTCCCGGCCGGTGAGCCAGGCCTTCACCGGCCGGATTTGCGGGCCGCCCAGGACGTCGGGCGGCCCGGCCACGGCGCGTTGGCCGGCCGCGGGGAGCCGGTCCCGCCGAGCACCGCGTGCGCGGCCAGCAGCCCGGCGATCGCGGTGGCATTGACGATCTCCCCGGCCAGCACCATCCGCACGGCCTCGACCAGCGGGAACCTCCGCACCTGCAGGTCGTCCTCCTCGTCACCCATCGGTCCCGGCCGGTCGACCGCGGTCAGCTCGGTTGCCAGGTAGACCCGCACCCCCTCGTCGGTGAATCCCGGCGACGCCGCGAGGTCGACCAGCACCGACCACTCGATCGCCGCCAGGCCGACCTCCTCCGCCAGCTCACGCTTCGCGGTCAGCTGCGGGTCCTCACCGTGGACGTCGAGCAGGCCCGCCGGCAGCTCCCACAGCCGGCGGCCCACCGGATGCCGGTACTGGTGGACCATGACGACCCGGTGCTCGTCGTCGACGGCCGCGACGGCCACCGCGCCCGGGTGCTCGACGACCTCGCGCACGGCGCTGCCACCACCCGGCATGCTCACCTCGTCGACCCGCAGCGCCATCACCCTGCCGGCGTAGGCGGTGCGCGACGACAGCACCTCGAACCGGTGCCGCCGGTCGTCGCCTGTCATCGGGTACAGCCTGTCATCGGGTACGGCCAGTCACCGCAGGCTCGCCTTCACGGGCAGCTCGACCGGCAACCGGTCCGCCGCCCGGTACTCGAGCGCGGCCTGGATGAACGCGGCGAACAGCGGGTGCGGCCGGGTCGGCCGGCTCTTGAGCTCGGGGTGGGCCTGGGTGCCGACGAAGAACGGGTGCAGCGGCTTGGGCAGCTCGATGAACTCGACCAGGTGGCCGTCGGGCGACAGGCCGGACAGCACCAGCCCGGCGGCGGCCAGCTTCTCCCGGTAGGCGTTGTTGACCTCGTAACGGTGCCGGTGCCGCTCGGAGACCTCGCGCGTGCCGTAGGCCCGGGCGGTGATCGAGTTCGGCACGAGCGAGGCCGGATAGGCGCCAAGGCGCATGGTCCCGCCCATGTCCCGCTCGCCGGCGACCACGTCGACCTGGTCGGCCATCGTGTGGATCACCGGGTACGGGCACCGCGGGTCGAACTCCGACGAGTTCGCGTCCTCCAGCCCCGCCAGCGAGCGGGCGACCTCGATCACCATGCACTGCAGGCCGAGGCACAGGCCGAGCACGGGAATGCCGTTGGTCCGGGCGTGGTGGATCGCGCCGATCTTGCCCTCGATGCCCCGAACGCCGAAGCCGCCGGGGATCAGCACCCCGTCCACGCCGGCCAGGGCTGCCGACGCGCCCGGCTCGGTCTGGCAGTCGTCGGAGGTCACCCACCGGATCTGCACCCGGGCGCGGTGCGCGAAGCCGCCGGCGCGCAGCGCCTCGGTCACCGACAGGTAGGCGTCCGGCAGGTCGACGTACTTGCCGACGAGCGCGATCCGGACCGTGTCGGCCGGGTCGTGCACGCGCTCGAGCAGGTCGCCCCACACGGTCCAGTCGACGTCCCGGAACGGCAGGCCCAGGCGCCGCACCACGTACGCGTCCAGGCCCTCGGAGTGCAGCACCTTGGGAATGTCGTAGATGGACGGGGCGTCCGGCGCCGCCACCACGCCGTCGATGTCGACGTCGCACATGAGCGCGATCTTGCGCTTGAGGCCGTCCGGGACGGGCCGGTCGGCGCGGCAGACGATCGCGTCTGGCTGGATACCGATGTTGCGCAGGGCCGCCACCGAGTGCTGCGTGGGCTTGGTCTTCAGCTCCCCCGACGGCGCCAGGTACGGCACGAGCGACACATGCAGGAAGAAGCAGTTGTCCCGGCCGACGTCGTGGCGCACCTGGCGGCAGGCCTCCAGGAACGGCAGTGACTCGATGTCGCCGACCGTGCCGCCGACCTCGGTGATCGCCACGTCGGGCGCCCGGCCGTCCTCGCCGGGGCTCGCCATGGCCCGGATCCTGGCCTTGATCTCGTCGGTGATGTGCGGGATCACCTGCACCGTGTCGCCGAGGTACTCGCCGCGGCGCTCCTTGGCGATCACGTCGGAGTAGATCTGGCCGGTCGTGACGTTGGCGTTGCCCGAGAGGTCGCGGTCCAGGAAGCGCTCGTAGTGCCCGATATCCAGGTCGGTCTCGGCGCCGTCGTCGGTGACGAACACCTCGCCGTGCTGGAAGGGGTTCATCGTCCCCGGATCGACGTTGAGGTACGGGTCCAGCTTCTGCATGGTCACCCGCAGGCCGCGCGCGGTGAGCAGCTGGCCGAGGCTGGAGGCGGTGAGTCCCTTGCCGAGCGAGGAGGCGACGCCGCCGGTCACGAACACGTGCTTGGTCGAGCGGATCTGTGGCACGGAACTTCACGGTAACACCACGCACCGGCCTCCCGCCGGACCACCACGCCGGCCAGCGCGCCAGTGCGGCGCTCGCCCAGCTCACCCGGCCCGGACGTCGGCCTGCCGGTGGGTGCGCGCGGTCGCCAGCAGTTCCTCGGCGTGGGCCCGGCCGGTCTCGGTGTCGTCCAGCCCGGCCAGCATCCGGGCCAGCTCGACCACCCGGCGCTGATCGTCGACCACGCGAACGCCGCTTCGGGTCAGCCCCGCCTGGGCGTTCACCTTGTCGACCACGAGGTGCCGGTCGGCGTAGGCGGCGACCTGCGGCAGGTGGGTCACCACGATCACCTGGTGGGACCTCGCCAGCCGGGCCAGCCGGCGCCCGACCTCGACCGCCGCGCGGCCGCCGATGCCGGCGTCGACCTCGTCGAACACGAGCGTCGGCACCGGGTCGGAGTCGGCTAGCACGACCTCGAGGGCGAGCATCACCCGGGACAGCTCGCCACCGGAGGCGCCCTTGTGGATGGGTAGCGCCGGCGCGCCCGGGTGGGCGATCATCCGCAGCTCGACCTCGTCGACGCCGTCCGGCCCGGCCTGCAGCGGCTGCCCGTCGATCACGAGCGTGGCCACCTCGTTCGCGGCGGCCGGCTTGGCCAGCACGGCGACCTCGAGCCGGGCATGCGGCATGGCCAGGCCCGCCAGCTCGGCGGTGACCGCCTCGGCAAGCGCCTTGGCCGCCCCCTGCCTGGCCGAGGTGATCGAGGCCGCCAGCCCGGCGAGCTCGACGGCCAGCTCGTCGCGCCGCTGCGCGAGCGCGGTGAGCGCCTCCTCGGAGATGTCAAGGCCGGCGAGCCGGCGCCTGGCCTGCTCGGCCCAGCCGAGCACCCCGTCGACGTCGGCGGCGTACTTGCGGGTGAGCTGCTTGAGCTCGGCCTGCCTGGCCAACACGGCCGCGAGCCGCTCCGGGTCGGCCTGCAGCGATTCCAGGTAGCCGGACAGTTCGGCGCCGACGTCGGCCAGCAGCGCGGCCACGTCGTCGAGCCGGCCGGCCAGCTCGCGCAGCGCCGGGTCCTCGGCCGAGGCCAGCCGCCGCCGTGCCTCACCGGCGAGGTCGAGCGCACCGGGCGCGTCCCGTTCGACCTCGCCGACGAGCGCGCTGTGGGCGAGGTCGGCGGCC
>DASSUA010000675.1:0-2788 GCA_035707525.1 Pseudonocardiaceae bacterium | reverse complement strand
GACCGGCTCCAACGGCCTGGCCGGCCTGGCGTTTCTGGCGTGGATCGGGCCGCGGGTGCTGAACCCGTTCACCGCCGTGCTCGCCGACCGGCTGCCCCGGCGGCCGCTGGTCGTCGTGCTCAACCTCGTGCTCGCCGGCTGGGTCTGCCTGGCGCTGCTGGTCGACGGCCCGGAGGACATCCCGCTGCTCTACGTCGTGCTGCTCGGCGTGGGCCTGGGCACCGGGCTGCACAACGCCGCGGGCGGCGCGCTGCTGCCGCGGATGGTGCCCACGCAGCGGCTCGGGCAGTCCAACGCGCTGCTGCGCACCGCGCAGGAGATCGGCCTGCTGGTCGCCCCGGTGATCGGCGCCGCGATCTACGTCCGGTTCGGCGCCAGGGCGGTCGCCGCCCTCGACGCGGTGACCTTCGTGCTGTGCGCCGGCCTGGTCGCCGCGGTCCGGGTCCGCGAGCCGAAGGCGCAGCCGCGGCTGCGCCCGTGGCGGGCCGAGCTGGTCGCCGGCATCGTGCACGTGCTGCGCACGCCGCCGATCCGCCACGTGGTGCTCGCGATGGGCGGCGCCGTGCTCGCGTTCGGCCTCTTCGAGTCGATCATCTTCGCGGTCATCGAGGAGGGGCTGCACCGGCCGGCGGCGTTTCTCGGCGCCGCGAACACCGCCAAGGGCGTCGGGTCGGTGCTCGGCGGGCTGGTGGCCATGCGGATCATGCGCAGGCTGGCGCCGGGCCGGGAGGCCTGGCTGTCCGTGCTCGGCCTCGCGCTGCTGGCCGCCGGCTGCGCCACGATGCTGATCCCGACGGTGCCGACGGTCCTCGCCGGCGAGGTGATCCTCGGGCTGGGCATCCCGACGGCGATAGTCGGGATGTTCACCGTCGCCCAGCACAACACGCCGCAGCAGCTGCTGGGCCGGGTGTCCGGGTCGGCCAGCATGCTCGTGACGACCCCGCAGGTGGTGTCGGTCGCGATCGGCGCCGCGCTGATCGGGTTCGTCGACTACCGGATCCTGCTCGCGCTGGTGACCGCCGCGATCGCAGTGGCCGGCGGCTACCTGTGGACCCGCCTGGCCGCCGGTCCGAAGGTCACGGCGTCAAGCGCCGATCTCGCGACGAAGGCGGGCTGACAAATGTGTGGGATCGCGGGGTTCGTGGCGTTCGACGGTCTGCCCGCCGGCACCGGTGGAATCTGCGCCCGCATGGGCGGCACGCTGGACCGGCGCGGTCCCGACTCGGGCGGCACCTGGCACGACGGCCAGGCGGCGATGACGTTTCGCCGGCTCGCGGTGATCGACCTGGTCGGCGGCGAGCAGCCGATGGTCGCGACCGGCGAGGACGGCCGCACGCTCGCCGTGCTGAACTACAGCGGCGAGGTGTTCAACTTCGCCGAGCTGCGCGCCGAGCTCGAAAGCCACGGGCACACCTTCCGCACCCGCAGCGACACCGAGGTCGTGCTCAGGGCATACCTGCAGTGGGGCGCCGAGTGCGCGCCGCGCCTGGTCGGCATGTTCGCGTTCGCGGTGTGGGACGCGCGCACCCGCGAGCTGCTGCTGATCCGGGACCGCTTCGGCATCTACCCGCTGTACTACCACCGCGGGGCCGGCGGGGTCGTGTTCGCCTCCGAGCCGAAGGCGGTGCTCGCGCACCCCGGCGTGCCGGCGGTCGTGGACCTCGACGGCCTGCGCGAAATGCTGTCGTTCGCGCCCGCGCCCACCGGCAGCGTCTACCGCGGGCTGGCGCAGGTGCGTCCGGGCCACGTCCTGCGCTTCACCGGCTCCGGGGTCACCTCGAGCTGCTACTGGCGGCTGACCGCGCAGCCACATCTGGACGACCTGCCGGCCACCATCGCCACGGTCCGGGAGCTGCTGGAACGCAGCGTCGCCGGGCAGGTCGTCTCGGACGTGCCGATCTGCTCACTGCTGTCCGGCGGGCTGGACTCCAGCGCGATCGCCGCGCTCGCCTCCCGCGCGATCGGCGGCCGGCTGCGCACGTTCTCGCTCGACTTCGCCGGTCACCTCGAACGGTTCCGCCCCGGCGAGATGTACGTCCAGCCGGACGCGCCGTTCGCCAGGCAGATGGCGGCCTGGCTCGGCAGCGAGCACACCGAGGTGATCGTCGACTCGGCCGACCTGCTCGGCGACGGCGTGCGGGCCGAGGTGATCAGGGCCATGGACATGCCGGCGCCGGCCGGCGAGCTGTACACGTCGCTGTATCTGCTCAGCCAGACCGTCCGCAAGGAGTCGACGGTGGCGATCACCGGCGACGCCGCCGACGAGGTCTTCGGCGGCTACCTGTGGTTCCACGACGAGTGGTACCGCAACGCCGACACGTTCCCGTGGCTGGCCGCGTCGCACCGGATGGAGATGCTCACGGGCCTGCTCGACCGCGAGCTGGTCCGCCGGCTCGACCTGGACTCGGTGTGCCGGCAGCACTATGCCGACGCGCTCGCGGAGGCACCGGTGCTGCCCGGCGAGGACGGCCTGGAGCGGCGCATCCGGCAGATCGGCTATCTGAACCTGACCCGCTACCTGCGGGTGGTCCTGGACCGCAAGGACCGGATGGGCATGGCCAGCGCGCTGGAGGGCCGGGTGCCGTTCCTGGACCACCGGCTGGTCGAGTACGTGTTCAACGTGCCGTGGTCGATGCGCAGCTTCGACGGCCGGGAGAAGAGCCTGCTGCGCGCCGCCGTGCGCGACCTGCTGCCGGCGAGCGTGCTGAACCGGCCGAAGGCGCCGTTCCCGACGACCCAGGACCCGGCGTACGCGGCCGGGCTGCGCGCCCGCCTGGCGGCGATCCTC
>DASSUA010000674.1:0-4696 GCA_035707525.1 Pseudonocardiaceae bacterium | reverse complement strand
CCCGGCGCCGCCGGCGGGCGCGCCGGCCGGCGGGGTGAGCACGCCGGTCGCGTGCCGCGTCCACGGCAGCTCGTCTATGCCGCTGGTACCGGCTGTACCGGCGGTGCCGGCCGTGTCGGCGGTCGCGTACACGGTGACGGTCCGCGCGCCGTCCGCGCCGGCCGGGCCGAGCGCGACCTGCACGCGCACCGCGCCGTGCTCGGGCAGCACGATCGGCGCGGTCAGGGTGAGCTGCTCGACACGGCCGCAGCCGACCCGCCCGCCGGCGCCGGTCACCAGCTCCAGCACGCCGGTCGCCGGGAAGACGGCCGAGCCGCCGACCCGGTGGTCGGCTACCCAGCGGTGCGCCGACAGCGACAGCCGGCCGGTGAGCACCATCCCGTCCGACCCGGCGAGCATGACGGCCGCGCCGAGCAGCGGATGCCCCGGCGCCGACGCCCCCAGCGCTTCCGGGTCCGCCCCCAGCTCGACGCCCTGCAGCAGGAAGCGCCGGCGCTGGAACGGGTAGGTCGGAAGGTCGACCGGCCGGCCCCCGCCCAGCAACGCCGCCCAGTCCGGGCTGACGCCGTTGACGTGCAACCGGCCGAGCGCGCCGGCAATGGCGGCGGCCTCGTCGACGCCGCGGCGCAGCAGCGAGACGGCGACGCTGGCCGGCTCGCTCTCGAGCACCATCGGCGCCACCGTGGCGTCCGGGCCGAGCTCGACGAACCGCGTCGGGCCCAGCGCCCGCACCGCGCGCACGGCGTCGGCGAACCGCACCGGCGAGCGGACCTGGCGCACCCAGTACGCCGGGTCGGCCAGCTCGGCGGGACCGATGCGCTCGCCGGTGACCGTGGAGACCATCGGCACCTGCGCCGACCCGCAGGTCAGCCCGGCCAGCTCGCGCTCGAACGCGGCGAGCATCGGCTCCATGCGGGCCGAGTGGAAGGCGTGGCTGACCCGCAGCCGGGTCGTCCGCCGGCCGAGCGCGGCCAGCTTCGCCGCCACCGCCGCTACCGGCTCCTCGTCGCCGGAGATGACCACGGCGGCGGGGCCGTTGACCGCGGCGAGCTCCACCCCGTCGACGAGCAGCGGGCGGACGTCGTCCTCGGCCGCGTCGACGGCCACCATCGCGCCGCCGGGCGGCAGCGCGGCCATCAGCCGGGCCCTGGCGGCGACCAGGCGGGCCGCGTCGCTGAGCGACAGCGCGCCGGCGACGTGGGCGGCGGCGATCTCGCCCACCGAGTGCCCGGCCACCGCGGCCGGTCGGATCCCCCAGGACTGCAGCAGCCGCGCCAGCGCCACCTCGAACGCGAACAGCGCCGGCTGCGCCAACCCCGTGCCGTCCAGGCCGTCCCCGGACCGCAGCACCGCCCGCAGGTCCACGCCGAGCAGCGGGTCCAGCAGCTCGCACGCCTCGCCGAGGGCCTCGGCGAACGCCGGAAACGCCTCGGCCAGCCGCATCCCCATGCCGGCCCGCTGCGCACCCTGGCCGGCGAACACGAACGCGGCCTTGGCGGCGGACCTGGCCGTGCCGGTCGGCGCCGACGGCGACGGCTCGCCCCCGGCGAGCGCGGCGAGGCCGCGCAGCAGCTCGTCGCGGTCACTACCGGCTACGGCCGCCCGGTGCTCGAACGTCGAGCGGGTCAGCGCGAGCGACCTGGCGACGCCGGCGACCGGCAGCTCCGCGCGGCCGGTCGCCCAGTCCAGCAGCGCGCGCGCCTGGGCGCGCAGGCCCGCCCGGCTGCGGGCGGAGAGCACCCAGGGCACGGCCGGCGGCACCGGCCCGACCGGTTCGGGCCGCTCGCCGGCCGGCGGTTCCTCCAGGATCACGTGCGCGTTGGTGCCACTCATGCCGAACGACGACACGCCGGCCCGGCGCGGGTAACCGGCGGCCGGCCAGTCCCGCGCCCGCGTGAGCAGCCGCACCGCGCCGGCCGACCAGTCGACGTGCGTCGACGGGGCGTCCACGTGCAGCGTCGCCGGCAGCCGCCGGTGCCGCATGGCCAGCACCATCTTGATCACGCCGGCCACCCCGGCCGCGGCCTGGGTGTGCCCGAGGTTGGACTTGACCGACCCCAGCCACAGCGGCGCCACCCGGTCCTGCCCGTAGGTGGCGATCAAGGCCTGCGCCTCGATCGGGTCCCCGAGCGTGGTGGCGGTGCCGTGGGCCTCGACGGCGTCGACCTGGTCGGCGGCGACCCTGGCGTTGGCCAGCGCCTGGCGGATCACCCGCTCCTGCGACGGCCCGTTCGGCGCCATCATCCCGTTGGACGCGCCGTCCTGGTTGATCGCGGTGCCGCGGACGAGGGCGAGCACCGGGTGGCCGTTGCGCCTGGCGTCGGCGAGCCGCTCCAGCAGCAGCATGCCGGCGCCCTCGGACCAGCCGGTGCCGTCGGCGGACGCGGCGAACGAGCGGCAGCGGCCGTCGCTTGACAGCGTGCGGTCGGTGCTGAACTCGACGAACGTCCGCGGCGTCGCCATCACGGTCACGCCGCCGGCGAGCGCGAGCGTGCACTCCCCCGCGCGCAGCGCCTGCACCGCGAGATGCAACGCGACCAGCGACGACGAGCACGCGGTGTCGATCGTGACCGCGGGGCCCTCCAGCCCGAACAGGTACGCGACCCGGCCGGAGACCACCCCGGAGGAGCCGTAGCTGCCCGGGTAGTTGTGGTACATGACGCCGGTGAACACCCCGGTCGGGCTGCCTTTCACCGTGGCCGGCGGGATGCCGGCCCGCTCGAAGGCCTCCCAGGTGGTTTCGAGCAGCAGCCGCTGCTGCGGGTCCATCAGCACCGCGTCGCGAGGGCTGACGCCGAAGAAGTCGGCGTCGAACTCGGCCATGTCGTACAGGAACCCGGCCTCGCGCACGTAGCAGGTGCCGGGGCGGGCGCCCTCCGGGTCGTAGAGCCGCTCCAGGTCCCAGCCCCGGTCGGTCGGGAACGCTCCGATGCCCTCGGACCCCGACTCGACGAGCCGCCACAGGTCCTCGGGGTTGCGCACCGCGCCCGGATACCGGCAGGCCATGCCGACGATCGCGATCGGCTCCCGCTGCGCGGCCGTGAGCCTGCGGTTCTGCTCGCGCAGCAGCCTGGTCTCCTTGACCGAGGCGCGCAGGGCGTCGACGAGCGAGGGGTCCTGGTTGGCCATGTCGTCCTTCACCTCTCGGGCAGCACGTCGTCGAGCTGCATCTCCTGGAGATCCGCCTCGTCGGTCTCTGTGCCGGCTTCGCTGCCGCCGCCGAGCGCCATCCGGATCAGCTCGTCGGTACCCAGCGAGTCGATCGAGTCGCTCGCGGCCGCGGCCGAACCGGCCAGGTCGAGCAGCGTGTCGAGCAGGCCGGCGTCGCGCAGCCGGTTCAGCGGGATGGAGGCCAGCGCGGCCCGGATGCGGTCGTCGTCATCCGCGGCCGCCGGGGCTTGCGGCGCGAGCAGCCCGAGAAGGTGCCCGGCGAGCGCGACCGGGCTCGGGTAGTCGAAGACCAGCGTCGCGGGCAGCTCCAGCCGGGTGATCAGGGTGAGCTTGTTGCGCAGCCCCACGGCCGCCAGCGAGTCGAAACCGAGCTCGTTGAACGCCCGCTCGGGGTCGACGCTCTCCGGCCCGCCGTGGCCCAGCAGGGACGCGGTCTGGGTGCACACCAGCTCCAGCAGGATCTCCCGTTGCTGCCCCGGCGGGACCGCCGCCAGCCGCTCGCGCAGCGCGTGCGCCTGCGCCGCGTCCTCGGCGACCGTGCGCCGCGCCGGGGCCCGGACCAGGCCGGCGAGCAGCGGCGACACCTCGGTGGCGAGCGCGTCGGTGGCCACCCGGATCGGCACCAGCAGCGCGTCCCGCTCCGCCCCGGCCGTGTCCAGTTGACCGGACAGTGCGGCGTCGAACTGCGTAAGGGCCTGGGCCGTGGTGAGCACGCCGAGGCCGGAGCGGCCGATCCGGCGCAGGTCCGCCTCGGTGAGCCGCCCCGTCATGCCGCCCGGCTCGCCGCCGGCCACCGTCCAGGCGCCCCACGCCAGCGAGACGCCCGGCAGGCCGGCCGCCCGCCGGTGCTGGGCCAGGCCGTCGAGGAAGGCGTTCGCGGCGGCGTAGCCGCCCTGTCCCGGCGCGCCGAGCACCCCGGCGGCCGAGGAGAACAGCACGAACGCGTCCAGGTCCAGCTCGCGGGTCAGCTCGTGCAGGTGCCACGCCCCGTCCACCTTGGGCCGCAGCACCGCGGCCAGCCGGTCCGCCGTGAGCGAGCCGATCACGCCGTCGTCGAGCACGCCGGCCAGGTGCACGACGCCTCGCAGCGGGCCGTCCACGGCGCGCAGGACCGCCGACAGCTGGGACCGGTCGGCGACGTCGCACGCCACGACGGTCGCCGTCGCGCCCAGGTCGGCCAGCTCGGCCACCAGCTCGGCGGCTCCCGGCGCCCGCGGGCCGCGGCGGGCGGTCAGCAGCAGGTGCCGCACCCCGTGCGCGGTGACCAGGTGCCGCGCGACGGCGCGGCCGAGGGCGCCGGTGCCGCCCGTCAGCAGATAGGTGCCGGCCGGGTCGCGCGACGTTGCGGGTTCCGCCGGCCCGGCCGCCGCGACGGCGGCGAGCCGGGGCAGGTACGCGGCGCCGGCCCGGACCGCGACCTGGGCGTCCGCGGTGGCGACGCCGCGCAGCAGGCGCAGGGACGCGGGGTCGGCGTCCACGTCGACCAGCGCGATCCGGCCAGGATGCTCGGCCTGCGCCGACCGCA
>DASSUA010000673.1:0-9708 GCA_035707525.1 Pseudonocardiaceae bacterium | reverse complement strand
TGTAGTGATAGGTGTCGGCGAGCGAGACGTGGGCGGCATCCGAGCCGGAGCAGGCCAGGTTGAACGTGCGCTGGGCGAGCTGCGTTCGGTGGATCAGGGCGTTGAGGGAACGGTGGCACCAGTTGCCGTTCTCGCCGCGGGTGCCGGGTTCGTAGTTACCGGCGCCCTCGCCCGAGATCGCGCTGTCGCCGAGCGAGACGACCGCGGTCTCCCGGGTGTCCTCGGCGACCGCGGTGGGCGCCGAGGCCACGGCTGTTGTGACGAGCAGGGATGCGAGTCCGGCAACCAGGGCGCCGGCCGCACGACGACGTGACGTCATACGTATCTCCCGAGGTGTCCGACGATGAGTGATCCAACGTGGTTCTCAGGTAACCAGCCAGGCGCGGGCGGCGATATAAGCTGAACGGCCCTCATGTTCATGCCGAATGGCGGCCGGCTCGCCGCGCTCAGCGCACTTGGGGAGCTTCAGTTGCACCACCGCAACTGAAGCTCCCCAAGTGCCGAAACGAGGGGCGCCGGTCAGCCGCCGACGTGGATGGCTGGCCGGCGATCGGGGTCGTCCTCGCTCTTGCGGAGGATCTCGCGGACCACCGGCGGCGTGTCACCCTGGCCCAGGACCAGGTAGCGCAGCAGGTGGCCGACCGGGCTGCCCTCGGACCACTCGAAGTGGCAATGCGGCCGGACGCCGGTGGTATCGCGCAGGGCGAGCAGGATCGCGGCGATCGCGTTGGGCACGGCGGGGCTCTCGGCGCGCAGCACGCGGTGGCCGTCGACCTGGACACCGCGCACGCAAAGGGCGTTGCTGAACTGGGACGGGTCGACGACGTCGATCTCCAGGAACAGGATGTCCCCGGCACCCGGCACGGGGTTCATCCCGCGCTGCTCCTGTTCCTTGGCCAGGTACTCGGCCGCGTCGCCGGCCTGCCGCTTGTTGGCGATGATGTTCAGGCGCGCGTCGTAGGACAGCGACTCGGTGACGAACCCGCGGGCGGCCTCGTCGAACTCGATCCGCTCGGCACGCAGCTCGGTGGTGCGGGAAAACCGCGACACCAGCGAGATCACGATGATCCCCGCGATGAAGGCGGCGGAGATGGCGATCCCGTCCGGCTTTTCGATCACGTTCTCGACGAGCGCGTAGAGCAGCACGAGCGTCAGCACGGTGAAGCCGGCGGTCGCCGCGCGTTGCCGGCGGCGGGCCGCGGAGATCGTCACCGCGACCGCGCCGGAGAGCATCATCGCGAGGATTCCGGTGGCGTAGGCGCCGGCCTGGGCGTTCACGTCGGCGCGGAAGGCGATCGTGATGCCGATGCTGATCACGGTGTAGATCAGAACGACCGGCCGGACGGCCCGGCCCCATTCCGGCGCCATGCCGTACGACGGCAGGTACCGGGGCACGATGTTGATCAGGCCGGCCATCGCCGATGCCCCGGCGAACCAGAGGATCAGGATGCTGCTGAGGTCGT
The DNA here is from genome assembly GCA_035707525.1 of Pseudonocardiaceae bacterium. Taxonomy (GTDB): domain Bacteria; phylum Actinomycetota; class Actinomycetes; order Mycobacteriales; family Pseudonocardiaceae; genus DASSUA01. The sequence continues at coordinate 8,245 of DASSUA010000673.1, read as the reverse complement.
AGACGGTGCCGAAGGTCTCGCCGAGGTGCTCGTGGGCGAGGTAGGCCAGCGCGCGGCCGTTGGCCGCCCCGCCCGGCTGGAACTCCTCGGGCGGGATGAGAACGGTGGTGATGAAGCTCGTCGTGATCAGGTATCCGGACATGATCAGGGCGGCCGTGGTCAGCAGCTTGCGTGTGTTGTGAATTCGGGACCGCAGCCGCTGCCGGGGATCGTCACCCTCGGCGGCGACCAGCGGCATCATGCTCACCCCGGTCTCGAACCCGGACAGACCCAGGACCAGCAGCGGAAACGCGACCACGGCCGGCCAGATCAGGTCGGCCGGGCCGGAACCGGCCGCGGTCAGGGCGTCGACCCACCGGGACAGCGCTTCCGGTTCCGCAGCCAGCTCAGCAACGCCGGCGACGACCACGACGGCGTTGAGCCCGAGGAACACGACCACCAGCGGGATCGCCACGCCGACCGCCTCGCTGAAGCCGAGCAGGAACACCCCGCCCAGGACCAGCAGCAGCACGATCGTGATCATGACCGCCTTGTCGTGCAGGAATCCGGGTACGACCGGGTTCTCCACCGTATGCACGGCCGCGTCGGCCGCCGACAGCGTGATCGTGATGATCCACGAGGTGGCGACGAAACCCAGCAGCACCAGCACGAAGATCTTGCCGCGCCAGAACGGCAGCAGGCGCTCCAGCATCGCCACCGAGCCCTGCCCGTGCGGGCTCTCGGCGGCCACCCGCCGGTACATCGGCACCATCCCGAGCAGCGTCAACGCCACGATCAGCAGCGTGGCCAGCGGGGAGACCGCGCCGGCCGCGAGCGCCGCGATCGCCGGCAGGTACGACAGCGTCGAGTAGTAGTCGACACCGGTCAGGCACATGACCTTCCACCAGGCGTGCGGCTTGGCGTGCGCCTCGTCGCTTTCCGGGCCGACCGGCTGTACCCGGTGTTCCAGCAGCCAGCGCGTGAACCGGTGTGCGGGCGGTCGCGGCCGGACCGGGCTCTCGACGTGCGCCGGGATGACGGGCTGCGGTCTGGCCGGCATGTGGGTCCTCCTCGATCGGTCCGCGCCTGCCGTGAGCGTCGGCCGCCCCCACCGGGCGCGGCCGCCGAACTGCGAGGTCGTAGCAACGGCGTCAAGAACCTTGGCGCCGCCGTATGGATTGTGTCAGCGTGCCCACCGGCCGCCATCGGGGAGCCGTTGGATGGGCTGCGCAGTCGAGGGTGTGAAGGAGTTCGGCGTTGGGTGACGTGGTTTTCATACTGCTGACGGTCGGTCTGTTCGTGGTGCTCGCCGGCGTCGTGCGGGGAGTTGAGCGGTTGTGAGCGCGGTCAACCTCGCCGGTCTGGTCGTCGTCGCCGTGCTGGCGGTCTACCTGACGCTGGCGCTGCTGTTTCCGGAGCGCTTCTGATGAGTACCACCGCCGCGGGAGTGCTGTTCGTGCTCTCCCTGGTCGTCGCGCTGGCCCTGTCCTACCGGTTCCTCGGTGACTACATCTTCCGGGTGGTTAGTGGCGACCGGCACTCGCGCTTCGAGCGCGGGGTGTACCGGCTGGTCGGCGCGGACCCGGCCGGCGAGCAGGCGTGGAGCAGCTACGCGCGCAGCGTGCTGGCCTTCTCCGCCGTGTCGGTCCTGTTCCTCTACGGCTTCCTGCGGTTGCAGGACAAGCTGCCGCTGTCGCTCGGGTTGCCGGGCGTGACGGACCACGGCGCCTGGAACACCGCGGTCAGCTTCGTGACCAACACGAACTGGCAGTGGTACTCGGGCGAGTCGACGATGGGCCACCTGGTGCAGATGGCGGGCCTCGCGGTGCAGAACTTCGTGTCCGCCTCGGTCGGGATCGCCGTCGCCGTGGTCCTGGTCCGCGGCTTCGCCGGGCGCCGCACCGACCAGCTCGGCAACTTCTGGGTCGACCTCACCCGGATCACGCTGCGGATCCTGCTGCCGATCAGCGTGCTGGCCGCGATCGTGCTGATCATCGGCGGCGCGGTGCAGAACCTGTCCGCCGGGACTGACCTGACGACGCTGACCGGCGGGACGCAGCGGCTCACCGGTGGGCCGGTGGCGAGCCAGGAGGCGATCAAGGACCTGGGCACCAACGGCGGCGGGTTCTACAACGTCAACTCCGCGCACCCGTTCGAGAACCCGACCCAGTGGACCAACTGGATCGAGATCTTCCTGCTGCTGTGCATCCCGTTCAGCTTGCCCAGGGTGTTCGGTCGGATGGTCGGCCAGCCCCGGCAGGGGCACGCGATCCTGGCCGTGATGGCAGTGCTCGCGACCGCGAGCGTCGCCCTGACGATCGGGTTCGAGACCGCGCACGGCGGCACCGTGCCGCAGGCGGTCGGGGCGGCGATGGAGGGCAAGGAGGTCCGGTTCGGGGTGCCGGACTCGGCCACCTTCGCGGCGGCGACGACGCTGACGTCCACCGGGTCGGTCGACTCCTTCCACGACTCGTACACCGCCCTTGGCGGGATGATGACCCTGATCAACATGATGCTCGGTGAGGTCGCGCCGGGCGGGGTCGGCGCCGGCCTGTACGGACTCCTGGTCCTGGCCGTCATCACGGTGTTCGTCGCCGGGCTGATGGTGGGCCGCACCCCGGAGTACCTCGGCAAGAAGCTCGGCGCCAGCCAGATCAAGCTCGCGTCGATGTACCTCCTGGTCACCCCTGCGCTGGTGCTGACCGGAACCGCCGCGGCGATGGCAACCGGAAACCACCAGACGGCACTCAACGCCGGGCCGCACGGGTTCTCCGAGGTGCTGTACGCGTTTGCCTCGGCGTCGAACAACAACGGCTCGGCCTTCGCCGGCATCACGGTCGACACGCCCTGGTGGAACACCGCCCTCGGGCTGGCGATGGTGCTCGGCCGGTTCCTGCCGATCGTCCTGGTGCTCGGCCTGGCCGGGTCGCTGGCCCGCCAGCAGCCGATACCCGAGTCCGCGGGCACGCTGCCCACCCACCGCCCGCTGTTCGTCGGCATGGTCGTCGGCGTCACCGTGATCCTGACCGCGCTGACCTTCCTGCCCGCGCTCGCGCTCGGCCCGCTGGCCGAGGGTTTGGGGGGGTGAGCCCGATGGAGAACAAGACGCCGGTCCGGGTCGGCGCCGGGCGGCTCGACCCGGCACAGCTGTGGCGCTCGCTGCCGGCCGCGCTACGCAAGCTCGACCCGCGCACGCTGTGGCGCACCCCGGTCATGTTCATCGTCCAGATCGGTGCGGTGTTCACCACGGTCCTCGCGGTCGCCGACCCGTCGGTGTTCGCGTGGTCGATCACGATCTGGTTGTGGCTGACCGTGATGTTCGCCAACCTGGCCGAGGCCGTCGCCGAGGGTCGCGGCAAGGCTCAGGCCGCCGCCTTGCGCATGGCACGCAGGGGGACGATGGCCCGCCGGCTCATCGGCTGGCCCGGCAGCGGCGACGGCGCGGAGGAGCCGGTCCCGGCGACCCGGCTGCGGTACGGTGACTTCGTCGTGGTCGAGGCCGGCCAGTCCATCCCGGGCGACGGCGACGTGGTCGAGGGCATCGCGTCGGTGGACGAGTCGGCGATCACCGGCGAGTCCGCACCGGTGATCCGCGAGTCGGGCGGCGACCGGTCGGCGGTAACCGGCGGCACCAGAGTGCTCTCCGACCGGATCGTCGTGCGGATCACCCAACGGCCGGGCGAGAGCTTCATCGACCGGATGATCGCCCTGGTCGAGGGCGCCTCCAGGCAGAAGACCCCGAACGAGATCGCCCTGAACATCCTGCTGGCCGCGCTGACGATCATCTTCCTGCTCGCCGTCGCCACCCTGCAGCCGATGGCGATCTTCGCCAAGGAGTACAACGCCGCCGCGCCCGACACCACCGCGATCAGCGGCGACGGGGTCAGCGGCATCGTCCTGGCCTCGCTGCTGGTCTGCCTGATCCCGACCACGATCGGCGCACTGCTGTCGGCGATCGGCATCGCCGGCATGGACCGGCTCGTGCAGCGCAACGTCCTGGCCATGTCCGGCCGGGCGGTCGAGGCCGCCGGTGACGTCAACACCCTGCTGCTGGACAAGACCGGCACGGTGACCCTCGGCAACCGCCAGGCGACCGAGTTCCTGCCGGTCGACGGCGTAGAGGCGAAGGCTCTCGCCGACGCCGCGCAGCTGGCCAGCCTGGCCGACGAGACCCCGGAGGGGCGCTCGATCGTCGTGCTCGCCAAGCAGGTGTACGGGCTGCGCGCCCGCGAGGAGGGCATGATCGGTCACGCGCTGTTCGTGCCGTTCTCCGCGCAGACCCGGATGTCCGGCGTCGACGTGGCCGACGGCGTGGACTCGCGCCGCATCCGCAAGGGCGCCGCGACCGCTGTCATGCACTGGGTCCGCGACAACGGCGGCCACCCGACCACCGACGTCGGCGCCGCGGTCGACGGCATCAGCGCCACGGGCGGCACCCCGCTCGTGGTCGCCGAGCAGGTCGGCGACCAGCCGGCGAGGGCGCTGGGCGTGGTGCGCCTCAAGGACATCGTCAAGCAGGGCATGCGAGCCCGGTTCGACCAGATGCGCCGGATGGGCATCCGCACCGTCATGATCACCGGCGACAACCCGGCGACGGCCAGGGCGATCGCCGCCGAGGCCGGCGTCGACGACTTTCTCGCCGAGGCCAAGCCGGAGGACAAGCTCGAGCTGATCCGCCGCGAGCAGCGGGGCGGGCGGCTGGTCGCCATGACCGGTGACGGGACCAACGACGCGCCGGCCCTGGCCCAGGCAGACGTGGGGGTGGCCATGAACACCGGCACCACCGCGGCGAAGGAGGCCGGCAACATGGTCGACCTCGACTCGGACCCGACCAAGCTGATCGAGATCGTCGAGATCGGCAAGCAGCTGCTGATCACCCGCGGGGCGCTCACGACGTTCTCCATCGCCAACGACATCGCGAAGTACTTCGCGATCATCCCGGCGATCTTCGTCGCGGTGTACCCCTCGCTGGACCGGCTCAACGTCATGCGGCTGGCCAGCCCGGAGTCGGCGATCCTATCGGCGGTGATCTTCAATGCGCTGGTCATCGTCGCGCTGATCCCGCTGGCCCTGCGCGGGGTGCGGTACCGGCCGTCGAGCGCCAGCCAGCTGCTGGCCCGCAACCTGTGGATCTACGGGCTGGGCGGCATCGTCGCCCCGTTCATCGGCATCAAACTCATCGACCTGCTCGTCCAGCTCATTGCGGGGATCTGACATGCGCCTTCACGGTTGGCTCGGCCAGCACCTCGCCGCCCTGCGGGCGCTGCTGGTATTCACGGTCCTACTCGGCCTCGCCTACCCACTGGCGGTGGTCGCGATCGCCCAGCTCCCCGGCCTGCGCGACAACGCCGACGGATCGGTCGTCACCGGCGCCGGCGGGCGGCCGGTCGGCAGCCGCCTCATCGGTCAGGCGTTCACCGACGGCGACGGCGACCCGATCCCGAGGTACTTCCAGTCCCGGCCGTCCGCGGCCGGCGACGGCTACGACCCGACCGCCACCGCGGCGAGCAACCTCGGGCCGGAGAGCGTCGAGGACACCCTCGCGACCGACCCGGACGGGGCGTCGCAGGCGCTGCTGACCCTGGTGTGTGCCCGCAGCCTCGGCATCGGTGAGCTGGAGGGCGTCGACGGGCGGCGGCCGTACTGCACGCCGGACGGGGTCGGTGCCGTGCTACGCGTCTTCTACAGCGAGGGCCTGAGCGGCACCGCCACCCGGGCCGTTTCGGTCAACCAGCAGTGCCCCGCCACGCCGTTCGTCGCCTCCTTCCGTGGCACCGCGGTCGAGTGCGCCGAGCCCGGAGAGGACTACTCCGGCGGGGTGCTGACGCCGATCCGCGGTGACGCCCCGGACGTCCCGGCCGTGCCGGCGGACGCCGTCACCGCGAGCGGCTCCGGTCTGGACCCGCACATCAGCGTGCCGTACGCGAACCTGCAGGCACCGCGGGTCGCCCGGGAACGGGGCGCGGACCTGGCCGAGATCCGGCGCCTGATCGCCGAGCACACCGCCGGCCGCGCGCTCGGCTTCATGGGCGAGCCGGGGGTGAACGTGCTCGAGCTCAACCTCGCGCTCGACCGCCGGTTCCCGAGCGGCTGACGGAGGACAATCGTGCTCATGGGCCGTGGACAGCTGCGTGTCTATCTCGGCGCCGCACCCGGCGTCGGCAAGACCTTCGCCATGCTCCAGGAGGCCTACCGCCGTCGCGACCGGGGCACCGACGTCGTCGTCGGCTTTGTCGAGCCCCACGGCCGCCGCCACACCGAGGAGCTGGTCGGTGACCTGGAGGTGATCCCCCGCAGGACCATGTTCTACCGGGGGGCCACCTTCACCGAGATGGACGTCGACGCGGTGCTGGCCAGGCACCCGCAGGTGGCGCTCGTCGACGAGCTGGCCCATACCAACGTGCCGGGCTCCCGCAACGCCAAGCGATGGCAGGACATCAAGGAACTGCTCGACGCCGGCATCACCGTGCTGTCCACGGTCAACATCCAGCACCTGGAATCGCTCAACGACGTCGTCGAGCAGATCACCGGCGTCGTCCAGCGCGAGACGGTGCCGGACGGGGTCGTCCGGCAGGCCGACCAGGTCGAGCTGGTCGACATGACGCCGGAGGCGTTGCGGCGCCGCATGGTGCACGGCAACGTGTACGCGCTCGACAAGATCGACGCCGCCCTGCACAACTACTTCCGCGTCGGCAACCTCACCGCGCTGCGCGAGCTGGCGCTGCTGTGGCTGGCCGGCAAGGTCGACGAGCAGCTCGACCGCTACCGCACCGAGCACGGGATCGGCCGCACCTGGGAGGCCCGCGAGCGGGTGGTCGTGGCGCTCACCGGCGGCCCGGAGGGCGATACGCTGATCCGCCGGGCGGCGCGGATCACCAACCGGACCAAGGGCGCCGACCTGCTTGCCGTCCACGTGGCCCGCTCGGACGGGCTCGCCGGGCCGGACCCGGCGCTGCTGGCCAGGCAGCGTCTGCTGGTCGAGGGCATGGGCGGCACCTACCACCAGGTGATCGGGGTCGACGTGCCGACGGCGCTGCTCGACTTCGCCCGCGCCGTCAACGCCACCCAGCTCGTGCTCGGCGCGTCCAGGCGCGGCCGGCTCGCCCACGTCGTGTCTCCAGGCGTCGCCGTGACCACCACCGCCCGCTCCGGGCCGATCGACGTGCACCTGGTCACCCACGGCGAGATCGGCAAGGGCCGCCAGCAGGCGGCGGCCCTTGCCGGCGCGCTGCCGCCCAACCGGCGGGCGATCGGCTACGGGTTGGCGCTCGCCGGCCTGCCGCTGCTGACCTTGCTGCTGTTGCGGTTCGGCGTCGACCTGTCGCTGGGCAGCGACATTCTGCTGTTCCTCGCGGCCGTCGTGGCCGTGGCGCTGGCCGGTGGCAGGTGGCCGGCGCTGCTCGCCGCCGTGTTCGGGTTCCTGCTGCTGAACTACTTCTTCACCCCGCCGGTCCGGACGCTGACGATCTCCGAACGAGAAAACCTGCTCGCGCTGGTCGTGTTCGTCGTCGTCGCGGCAGCCGTGAGCGCCCTGGTCGACCTGGCCGCCCGCCGCACCCGTGAGGCGGCGACGGCGAGCGCCGAGGCATCGACCCTGGCCGCCGTCGCCGGGAGCGTCCTGCGCGGTGCCCGCCCGCTCGACGCCCTGCTCGAGCGCCTCCGGGAGACCTTCGGCCTCGAGTCGGTCGCCCTGCTCGAGCGCCGCAGCCCCGCAGGCCCGCAGTGGCAGCACGACCCGACGGCCTGGGTGGTCGCCGCCGGTGTCGGCGGCGCGCCCTGCCGCACCCCCGGCGAAGGCGATGCCGAGGTGCCCGTCGACGAGGAGCTCACCCTCGTGCTGCGCGGCCGGCCGGTGGCCGCCGCCGACCGCCGGATCGTCGAGGCCTTCGCCGCCCAGGCCGCGGTGGCCCTGCGCCAGGAGCGCCTGGCCGAGCAGGCGGCCAAGGCCAGGCCGCTGGAGGAGGCCGACCGGATGCGCACGACGCTGCTCGCCGCGGTCAGCCACGACCTACGCACGCCGCTGGCCTCGGCGATGGCCGCCGTGGCCGGCCTGCGCAGCCCCGACGTGGACTTCAGCGACACCGATCGGGACGCCCTGCTGGCTACCGCGAGCGAGTCGCTGGAGCGGCTGGCCAGGCTCGTGGAGAACCTGCTGGACATGAGCCGGCTGCAGGCCGGTGCGCTCGGCATCTCGGCGACCGCGATCTGGCTCGACGACGCGGTCTCGTGCGCCCTGGACGAGCTCGGCGAGCCGGCTCGCGAGGTC